>JBFYPP010000078.1:0-8515 GCA_041303255.1 Chitinophagia bacterium
TTGCAAGGCCTTCTCTAACTCCCTCTTAAATGACGGAATTTCACCGCTTTCTATTCTTACATTATCATTAAAATGTTCTCTTAGTTCAATTCGTTTGTTTTTTCTGATGTGGTCAATCATTTGGTTATAGGCTACTGTAAAAAGATACGATTTGGCAGTAGCAACATTCACCTGACTCCTGTTAATCCACATTTTCTCAAAAGCCGACTGTACCACATCACGCGCATCTTCAACATGCTGTAAGTTTTTCAGGATAAACCTGTAAACACCATCAGCATGATCGCTTACACAGCTATTGTATTCTCTATCAGTCATCTAATCTTGGTAAATCGGGATTCATTAATGGAACGAAATTCGTTGACAAAAGTTACAACTGTTCCTAAATTAATACCTACGGAATAAAAACCGAGGGATTGCATGCCAAATGGGCATTCCAGTGCTGATTTTTTCAGTTTTTTCAACCATGTCTGAAGATTTCATGGATTTCCAATGTGCAAACTGCTTTGAAGAAGAAAATTGAACTAGCCCTGCCACTAAGAGCAGTGCCAAAACTAAAAAACCAAGCAAGAAGGGGGATTGTGTCTTTTTCATCAGTTTCTTATACGAAGGTAAGTCCCTTTTGTTACAAGAAATTGTGAAAAAGCAGAATTTACCTAAACAAAAACAACTGCGCTAATTGTGTAAATTGCATGAGTTTAATTTTATTATTAAGATCATATTTAACCATACCATGAACGAATCACTCATCAAACGCTTGTCTACAGAATTGGAAGAAATTCAAAGTGCGGGTCTTTTCAAAAGAGAAAGGATTATTGAAAGTCCCCAAGGTCCAGTAATTCAAGTAAACGGAAAAGAGGTGATTAACCTTTGTGCCAACAACTATCTGGGATTGTCGTCTCACCCCAAAATCATCGATGCAGCAAAAAAATATATTGATGAGCGTGGGTTCGGACTCAGTTCAGTACGTTTCATTTGTGGTACGCAAGACATCCACAAAGAACTGGAAGCCAAGATTTCTAAATTCTTGGGCACAGAAGACACCATCCTCTATGCAGCCGCTTTCGATGCAAATGGTGGGGTATTTGAACCATTATTCCATGAGCAGGATGCGATCATCTCTGATGAACTGAATCATGCTTCCATCATTGATGGTGTTCGTTTGTGTAAAGCACAACGCTACCGTTATAAGCATAACGATATGGCGGATCTGGAACTGCAACTTCAGCAAGCACAAGCTCAACGCAACAGAATCATCGTGACCGATGGATCATTCAGCATGGATGGAACCATTGCACAACTGGATAAAATTGTAGAACTCGCAGAAAAATACGATGCTGCAGTGATGATCGACGAATGTCACTCTTCAGGCTTCCTAGGTAAGACCGGAAGGGGAACACATGAACATTGTGGCGTTGTTGGTAAAATTGATATTATTACAGGTACCCTCGGTAAAGCACTCGGTGGAGCATCAGGAGGTTTTACCAGCGGAAGAAAAGAAACCATTGAAATGCTTCGTCAGCGTAGCCGCCCTTATTTATTTTCCAATACATTGGCACCCAGTATTGTTGGTGGCTCTATAGCCGTGTTGGATCTGTTGAGCGAAACCACATACCTTCGTGATAAACTTGAAGAGAATACCATGTACTTTAGAAATGAAATCACCAAAGCTGGTTTCGATATCAAGGCTGGTGTTCATCCTATCGTCCCAATTATGCTTTACGAAGCGACTGTCGCACAAGAAATGGCAGCCAAATTATTGGAAGAAGGCATCTATGTTATTGGCTTCTTCTTCCCTGTCGTAGCAAAAGGCAAAGCAAGGATTCGTGTGCAACTAAGTGCTGCGCATGATCAAGAACACTTGGATAAAGCGATTGCCGCTTTTGTGAAAGTCGGTAAGTCGATGGGCGTGATCAAATAATCTAGCCTTTCAAAAACAAACGAATCATTTTTCGTTTGGTTTTTGAAAAAGGTGCGGAAAGCAATAAATCGATAATGGTGATTTTGTACAGCGTTGCTTGTGCCACTAACCTGGCAAAACCCGTTATGTATTTATTGATGTAGATGGATGCTGATTTGATTACAGTCGATTTTGTCAGCGCTTTGATGTCGTGATTGATTCTCGATGATCCTCCATGAGAATGAATACAAACCAATTCATTATACATCACCCTCTTCCATCCTTTGTCGGCTGCTCGTTTCGACAAATCCATGTCTTCATAATACATCCAAAACCTTTCATCCCAACCTCCCAATTCTTGAAAATCATTTTTCCTGATTAGTACAAACGCACCGGATATCCAATCAGGAAAACTAACTGACGCAGTACTGAAATATTGTTTTGAAAACTCAGGTCCCTTGATCAATCTTTCCAGTGACCTGAACGGAGGCCATACATTCCACCACTTTAAAAAAACACCATGGGGATGTGTGTCTTTGCCTGCATCATTCAGCTGACGAATGCCGATTAATTTCCAATCGGTTTCCTTTTCTGATCTTTCTAACAAAGGTTGTAAAACAGTTGTATTCAAAATCGTATCTGGATTGAGGAACAACAACCAATTGCCATGTGCATGTGCAGCACCCTTGTTGCATGCCTGCGCAAAACCACCATTGGTATTTTGCATAATCCATTTCACTTTTGGAAATTGTGCAGCGAAAGCTTCACCTTCACCATCATTGGAAAAATTATCAACGACAATTACCTCAAGCTCTTGCAAGCCTTGCTGCTCAATACTGTGCAGGCAAGCTGACAACCTTTTCCAGGAACGATAATTGACAATGATGATGGATAATGAAATCATTTGATCGGATCAATTTGCTGTAAAGGTATTTGATTGAATTGTTATTAAATCCTACGTGATAAAATCTAAATAATCTTTGGGATGTACTACCTGAAAAGTAGCATTTGGATAAGCTTTTCTCCATAATGCAGGTGATTTGGGTTGCTTCTTCGAAGACCATTTGAACTCATAGCCCACCAATGCTCCATCCTTTTCTTCTACCCAATCAATTTCTTGTTTTGTGTGGGTACGCCAAAAGAAATTAGAATGATGGAGTCGAAGATATTCTTGCTTCTTCAAACGTTCTGCTATCAAATAGTTCTCCCAAAGTTTACCTTGATCATCACGCAGCGTCAATGCATTAAAATTATTTATTAGTGCATTTCTAATACCATTATCGTAGAAATACCATTTATTTTTTTTTGTGATTTCGTTATCAAGATTCCGACTAAACCCTGTGAGCTTGTGAATGATAAAAACTTTTGATAACAAATCCAGGTATTTATCTACTGTTCCTTTCCCCAATTGAAGTTCATTGGAAATGCCTTCAATAGAAATTTCATTTCCAACACGGAATGCAATCATTCTCAGTAATGAGACAATCACATCGCGTTTTCTGATTCCTTCAAATGCTAAAATATCTTTCAACAAATATGAATTGACCTGTTCTTTCAAATAGTCTATTTTTTCTGTATTGGCTGACAGTTGTTCAAGTTCTGGATAAGATCCAAAAATCAATCGCTCATCAAGCTTCTGAAAAGTATCTATATAATTTTCATATTTTGAAAGCTCCAATTGTGCCAAAGGGAAAATCTGAAATGTCATTTTCCTTCCCACCAAAGGTTCACCTAAACCAGCATTTAAATCCAATACAGAAGAACCCGTAGCCAATATTTTCAATCCATCAATTGTATCGAGCATTAATTTAAGTTTCATCCCAATGTCTGGGATTGATTGTACCTCGTCAATAATCAACAATTTGGATTCCCCAAGCAAACGTTTGTAGTTTGTTACGGAACGGGGTTCTAGTAAATCATGAGTTTGTAAATCGTCTCCGTTCAAAAACAAATAAGGTTCATTGCAGGCCGACTTGAACTTATTTATAAATTCAGTTTTTCCAACCCTCCTTGCTCCAACCAGAATTACTGCTCTATTGGGTTTCAAGTACTGGTTTACTAAAGGCTCTAATGCCCTGGAGATATATTTCATTGGCCTAAATTACTATTTTTAATTGATTTCCGACAATTTAAATGCTATTTTATATTGAATTCCGATTATTGAAAGATTTTTGATACAAAATGGAGTCCAATTAAAAAAAAATAGGTTTGATCTATGAACGAAATTTTTCTGATCTTCTTGTCGATTGCAATTTTAATTACAATACCTTTTGCTATAATTAAGCTGAAATCTCCATTTCAATCATATGCAAGAGTTAGTTCAGCACTACTATTAGTTCTATTTGCATGGCTAATGATTCCGACAGGTAGCAATTGGCTTAAAATAATCTTAAGCAGTTTGGTGCTATCTGTAATAATTAAGGAAATGAAGAAATTACAGGAGCAAAAAGCGAATGCAAATTAAGTTCTGAATAAAATTACTACGCTGGCTCCACCCAAGCGCCACTTTCTTTCAACAAATTGATAAGTTCATCAACAGCTACTTCACTGTCTACGTTCTTCTTCACCACATCTTTGTTTCGGTATAAAGTAATTTTACCCGGACCGCTTCCTACATAACCGAAGTCGGCATCAGCCATTTCACCGGGACCGTTTACTATACATCCCATGATGGCGATCTTTACGCCTTTGAGGTGATTGGTCACCGAACGGATTTTAGCAGTTGTTTCTTGTAGATCAAATAAAGTTCTTCCGCAACTCGGACAACTAATGTATTCCGTTTTAGATATACGTGTTCTTGTTGCTTGAAGAATACTAAATGCTGTATTATTAGTAAACTGATAAATATCTTTCACAGGAAGGTAAGTACGACCATTCACCTGTGGGTTTTCTAATTTCACTTCGCCACGATAGCCCAAAGAAATTCCATCACCAAATCCTTCCAACAACAACGCGCCTGTCTCGGTAGCAAAATGAATCAAATGCTCATCTGGCGTTTGCATGCTACTGTCTGTTACAAGTATGATAGGCTGGTTAATTCCCAACTCAGCGAAATCAACCAACAACCTTCTTACACTCTGCATGGCATTTGCATTCTGACTGCTTACACAAAAAACAACAGTCTTGTCGCTTGCAGCTTGCTGCACCAAATCAAGTGATACAGCTCCCTGTTGCTCACTATACGCATCCACCATCACAAAATTGATACGGTCACTTTTCACAGTTGCACCAATGAAATCTGTCAATTCAAAAATCGGAAAAACAGATTCACTGTTTTGCTTCCATGCAGCAGCATGAACAATATTTTTTAAAGTGCCAGGTAAGGCAAATGTAATCGGCGTACTTCCAGTATATACATAATCTGCCGCAGCATCTCCAATGGCCCATTTATCTGTTGGTTCATCATAGGTATAACCAATACTTTGTAAGTCTGATGTTACAATTGTAGCGCGACTGCTTAAATCAGCCACAACTACAGGCACTTGTTTACCACCAATATTTTCGACAGCTACTGATTTTCTACGTGCATATTCAAACGGAGAATAAGGTAGTTTTTCAATTGCTGGCAAAGGTGTTGATTCAAGTCGGTTGTTATAACGACCTACTATATCCTTGCAAACTGGAATTTCAAATTCCGGATCTTCTGTCAATGAAACACGAACAGTATCTCCAATACCATCTTCTAATAAAGTACCAATACCGATGGCAGATTTTATTCTTCCATCTTCCCCATCACCTGCTTCCGTTACACCAAGATGCAATGGATAACATACACCAAACTCCGTGTTCATGGTCTGCACCAACAAACGATAGGCTTGCACCATCACTTGTGGGTTGCTCGACTTCATACTTAATACGATGTTGTGGTAAGCTTCATCACGTGCTATGCGTAAAAATTCCATCGCACTCTCCACCATACCAATTGCACTATCTCCATACCTGCTCATGATTCTATCACTAAGTGAACCATGGTTGGTGCCAATACGCATAGCAGTCCCGTATTCTTTGCAAATTTTTACCAAGGGTGTGAACCGCTCACGAATACGCTCTATCTCTTCTTGATAGTCAGCATCAGTATATTCTATGAAATCAAACTTCTTTTTATCAGCATAGTTCCCCGGATTCACACGCACCTTCTCAATGATCCTTGCTGCAATTTCTGCTGCATTGGGTGTAAAGTGAATGTCTGCTACCAAGGGCGTGTTGTAACCTCGTTTGCGCAATTCCTCTTTGATTACTTGTAGGTTGACGGCTTCCGTTTTTGAAGGTGCAGTAATCCTCACCAACTCTGCGCCTGCCTCAATACAACGAATAGATTGTTCAACAGTTGCGATGGTATTCATCGTGTCTGTTGTGGTCATGGTCTGTATCCGAATGGGATGGTTATTGCCTAACAATAAATCACCCACCTTTACTTCCAATGTTTGTAAACGCTTATAACTGGTGAGTGAAGGTGTATAGAGTTGCATGTTCTACTAAGTTACATGATACCTTTAAAAAAGCCGAGATAAGCAAGTATATCTTCAGAAAGCTTTTTTCCTACTGCATCTGTATCGGCATCCAATGCAGCGGTATAGCTTACCACAAATGGATAGACATGTCGGTTTTCTTCAATCCATCCAACTACCCATGCTTGCTTTTTATCACCACGAACAACTACGCCAAGCTGATAAGCCATCTGGTATTGCGCATTGTTCACCACCACCATCATCTTCTTCACTTGTTCCTGCACACTTGCCCTAAAAGGATGTTGTCTAAAGTATAAACGTTTAATCAATCCCAATTGCTCATCAGGAGAAATGGTAAGACTATCATTCATCCAAAACTGAGTAAGCTCATTTCCAATTTTCTTGTTGCCATACTTCACACTGTCCATCCAATACTTCAAGGTATCCTTGCCAATGATTGCAGACAAAGTTTGAAAATGGGGTACAGAATTTTTGCGAAAAACCTGATAGATACTCAGAGAAAGTGCAGTAGAATCATTTGCTACCACCTGCGAACTGTCGTCTGCAAGTTTACCAGTATGGAGGGCAACTAAAGTATGAAAGAGGTGAAAGGTTTGTGCTGGTGATACTGGTTTTTTGAAACGATCAAGGTCGTATATGGTAAAATCACCCCTGCTGTTATCAAACATACCAAAGGTTCCAACAACCTTATTGGCTTCGAAAACTTCTCCAATTCCATCGTCTTCTCTAACATTATTTACTGTACAGGCCTGGAAAGAAAGAAGGACAAAAAAAAGAATACTATTGAGCGTTACCGTTTTCATGAAAGAAAGTTGAAGATGAACTATTCAGAACCAGAATCAGCAGCTCCACCCTTGATCCACCTGTAACTGACTATACCTATAATAGCAAGAGGAGCAATCATTAAATAAATGATTCCGCTATTCATCCCTTTAGCAGGCTTGTGCCCAAGTTGTTGTGCCGTTTTGGTACAAATAGAACATTGGGCCTCTACTTTTGGTGTAAAGGTGAAAGAAAAAAACAGTACGAGGATGCATGCAATCCTTCTCATGGTATATTAAACAGCGTCTGACTTCATTTGTTTGGAAAGACGGTTTCTTTCTGTTTCGTCCAGTACCAATTTACGCATCCTGATGAAATTGGGTGTTACCTCAATACACTCATCTTGTTGGATGTACTCCATACACTCTTCAAGGGTCATCAATTTCCGAGGTGCAATGCTGGCTGCACCATCCGTACCACTGGAACGCATGTTGGTAAGTTTTTTCCCTTCGTTTGGATTTACTACCAAATCTCCGGGTTTGTTGTTCTCTCCAATCACCATCCCCTTGTACACTTCATCACCTGGATCTACAAAGAAGAACCCGCGGTCTTGTAATTTATCTAGAGAATAGGCTGTGGTTGTTCCACCTTCCTTGGCCAACAATACGCCATTGTTTCTTCCAGGAATGGATCCCTTCCATGGCTTGTATTCAACAAAACGGTGCGCCATTACAGCCTCACCTGCCGTATTGGTAAGCATGTTGGTACGTAAGCCAATTAAACCACGACTCGGAATTTCAAATTCAATGTGCTGCATATCGCCCTTGGTTTCCATCACCGTCATTTCCCCTTTTCTCCTACTTACCAAATCGATTGCCTTAGATGCAAATTCTTCAGGTACATCTACCACCAACACTTCATAAGGCTCACATTTCTTTCCATCAATTTCTTTCACCAATACCTGAGGCTGACCAATGGTCATTTCATAACCCTCTCTTCTCATGGTCTCAATCAATACACCCAAGTGTAGGATACCGCGACCAAACACCAAGAAGCTATCCGCACTATCGGTTTCTATAACACGCAAAGCCAAGTTCTTTTCAGTCTCTTTCATCAAACGATCACGCAAGTGACGGCTCGTTACAAACTTTCCATCTCTTCCAAAGAAAGGAGAGTTGTTTATGCTGAACAACATACTCATGGTTGGTTCATCAACGTGGATTACCGGCAATGCTTCCGGATTTTCAAAATCTGCAATCGTATCCCCAATATTGAAGCCTTCAATGCCCACTACAGCACATAAATCGCCTGCATGCACTTCGGTCACTTTTCTCTTACCCATCCCTTCAAACACATACAATTCTTTTACCCGCTGCCTCTTAACTGT
>JBFYPP010000079.1:0-8483 GCA_041303255.1 Chitinophagia bacterium
TATACAACCTGGTGGATCTATCCGAGATAAAGACTCAATTGATTATTGTAAAAGCAATGAACTTGCAATGGTTTTGACAGGCCTACGCCATTTCAGACATTAGTCAATCCAGAGAAAATGAATAAATTAAAGCCCCATTGAAATCAACTGTAGAAAAATCGGAGAGGTCAAAAGCACTTTTTGCAGTAGCACTTGTTTCAATTTTATGGGGAACAACTTGGATTGCCTCAAAAGTTGGTGTGAAGTATTTGCCAGCACTTCAACTTTCTGGACTTAGACATTTGATTGGAGGGGGTATCTATGTTGCTTTTTTTACTTTCTATAAACGGATGATACCAAAGAGGCATCAATTTTGGAGAATCATTTGGATGTCTATTTTGATGTTTGTGATCAGTAATGGATTCAGTGTATTGTCTATTGTTTACATGCCAAGTGGATTGGGCGCTGTTGTAGGTGCTATTAGTCCCATTTGGGTTGTACTATTTAGTTTTCTACTGTTCAAAAAAGTAAAATTCAAGCCACTCACCATTATTGGCATCATCTTGGGTTTTCTGGGTGTATTGGTTGCATTTTTTGAATTTGTAGAACACATCCTCTATACCAATTTTTCGCTGGGAATTCTGTACGGTGTAATCTCTAGCATGACTTGGGCTTTGGCCACTTTACTTACAGTCAAACAGTCCAAAGACATGGACCCTTACTTTTCTCTGGGTTGGCAAATGTTCATGAGCGGAATTATTTTAAACACGATTTCTTATGTATCTGGAAATTTTATGCCCTATAGCCAAGTACCGTCAGAAGCTTGGCTGTCAATTGGCTACCTCATATTAGTAGGGTCGGTCATTGCCTTTGGTGCTTACATCTACGCGTTGAAACGTTTACCAGCAACACAGGTCTCTATCCACTCTTACATCAATCCGATTGTTGCCGTATTGTTGGGAGATTTACTCATGAACGAAAAGCTAACGCTATACATTGTGCTTGGCACACTTGTAACACTAATCGGAGTTTATTTGGTGAACAACAGTTTCAAAAAGCAAGTGAACTAAAGAGATCGCTTACTTAATATTAATTCAAGTTGGCTGTTTGAGAGAGTTGTTTTTCTTTCCACTGTTGATTAAACGTCTTTTCGGGGAAATGAAGATCTGAACGATGGGCTACCCAACCTTTGAATATTTTATTGACCATCCAGTTTTTTATTTTGGAATTCCCAAGATTCATTGCTGGCCTAAACAACATACTTTGTTGCCAAACTGTCCATGCAATCTTTTCCATCATGTTTCCTTTTCCTAGTCGGACTGTCTCTCTTCGGTTGTTTAACAGTAACTCATGAAGGTTAATCTTAACTGCACACACTTCTGTACAACTACCACAAAGGGATGAAGCATGACTTAAGTGGTTCCATTCGCCAAGGTCTTTTAAATTGGGTGTGATAACACTGCCGATTGGTCCACTGTAAGTGGTGCCATAACTGTGCCCTCCAATATTTTTATAAACAGGGCAAGCGTTGAGACAAGCGCCACAACGAATGCAATATAAACTCTCTCTTGATACAGGATCTTGCAGAATATTGGTCCTGCCGTTGTCTAGTAAAATTACATACATTTCATCCGGACCATCCTGTTCTCTTGCACTTCGAGGTCCGCTTATAATTGAGTTATATACTGTCATCTGTTGTCCAGTTCCATAGGTAGCCAACAAAGGCCAGAACAAAGAAAGATCTTGTAGTTGAGGAATAACTTTCTCAATTCCTGTAATAACAATATGTGTTTTTGGAAAAGCAGCACTGAGTCTTGCATTGCCTTCATTTTCAGTTATGGCAATACTCCCTGTTTCTGGAATCAAAAAATTTGCACCGGTTACGCCTATTTCAGCTTGTACATATTTTCCCCTCATTTTTTCCCTTGCCACCAAAGTCATTTCTTCTGGACTCAAATCGAGCGGTGTGTTTAGGTGTTCATGAAAAACCCTTGCAACATCTTCTTTGCTTTTGTGCATGGCAGGTGTAACAATATGATACGGAGGTTCTTGATCAAGTTGCTGAATATATTCGCCTAGGTCAGTTTCTATACTTTCAATTTGGTGTTTCTCCAAAAAATCATTCAAGTGAATCTCCTCAGTTACCATGCTTTTGCTCTTTACTACAGTCTTGCAGTTCTTCTCTCTACAAATTTTCAATACAGCATCACAAGCTTGTTCAATATTCTCAGCCCAAATAACTTTACCCCCGTTTTTTAAAAAATTAACCTCGAATTTCTCTAACTGAACATCCAGCGTTTCAAGTGCTTTCCACTTGATGTTTTTGGCTTTCTCTCTTACAAAATCTAAATCAGCGAATTGTTTTTTTCCAACAGGTACTACTGCGTCGTATTTACCAATATTGTAATTGATGGTCTTCCTGTGTTTGAGGTCTGCCGCCTTATCAAAACTCTTTTGCTTAAATTTTTTGGAAGTATCTATCATTGCAATTTACTTTTTGTCGGGTTTAACATGCGAATAAAAATCAGTAGCCACTTGGTCTAAAGCCTCGTAAAAAGATTTGCCGTACATCCGCTCTAAAGGCTCCTTTAGGAATTTATATACGGACACTTTCAATTCTTCCCCAAGTCTACATCCGTCACCACACAGGGTTTCTCTGGGTTCATAATTTAGCATCTCATGATCCGAATACCTGCTTTTACTTCTTTTGATTGGGTAAAGATGACAGGAGATGGGTTTTTTCCATTTGATTTCTCCTCTGTTAAACGCCTCTTCAAACGTGCATTTGATCACACCCACTTTATCTTTATATCCGAACGCGCAAATCTTTTCGTTTACAGTAGGCGTTACCCAACCAAAATGCCGATCATACCGATACAGTCCATTTCTCTCCACTTCTTCCCTTGCTTCAGCTGTCATGGACCCCTTTACTTTTTCAAACGCCTTTACCACTTCCTCTAACTCTTTATCCATCAGAGGAGCACCAGCATCTCCATCTTCACAGCATCCACCTTTACATTTACTGATATTACAGACGAATTCTTCTTCGATAATTTCATCGCTCACCAGAATTTTATCAATTACAATCAAGGAAATCTATTTTTACAAAAATAGGATTTATTCAATACCCCTTGAAGGCGATGTTTGCACATTAACATCACAGACTCATCATCTCTTTGAAACGAACGGCCTGTCTTCTAGAAACTTCAATTTTTTCACCTCCTTTAATTTCCAGAAGAAGTCCCCCATTGAAAAAAGGCTCTACCTTTTCAATCATTCTTAAATTGACAATATGTTTCCTATTGGCCCGAAAGAAAGTTTTCGGATCAAGTCGCTCTTCCAAAGAATTCAAAGATTTTAAAATCAGCGGCTTATTGGAACCAAAAAACACCCTTGCATAATTGCCTACAGATTCAAATAGCCGAATTTCAGCAAGTTTTACAAACCAGCATTTTTCTCCGTCTTTTACAAAGACCTGATCAAGGTCACTTAAAAAATTTCTGTTTTCACTCCTCCCCTCGTTCACCAGAAGATCTCGGTCATCTTGAAACATCAGTTTCTGAATCGCATCCGATAATCTCTTGGGATCGATAGGCTTAAGCAAGTAATCCAAGGCATTTACTTCAAATGCCTTCAATGCATATTCATCATGGGCAGTAGTAAATACAACAATCGGCACCCGCTCCAACTCTTCCAAAAGAACAAACCCCGTTTTTACGGGCATCTGTATATCTAAAAAAATAAGTTCCGGGTTCAGTTCTTCAATAATTTTACGGGCTTCATCTACGTTAGCCGCTTCACCAACCACTTCGATTTCTGGGTAATCTACCAGCATTTTTTTTAGCTCATTTCTTGCCAATCGCTCATCGTCTACAATAACTGCAGTTTTTCTCATGGTCTTCATATTTAATTCAAGGGAATTATAACTTTTGCTTCAACTTCTTTAGCATCAATTTGGGTAATACTAAATAATGCCTTATCTCCAAAAATAAGACTCAACCGATTATACGTACTTTGTAAACCAAAACCTCCATGTCCGTCTTGCATCTCTAATTTACCACTATTGATAACGCGCAAAGTATAGACCCCTACATCCTCATTTGAAGCGATTGTAATCTGGCCTCCTTCAACTTGTTTTCCAATGCCATGCTTGATTGCATTCTCCACCAAGGTCTGCAACATCATGGGAGGGATGGGATGATCCAGCGTTTCTTCATCAATTTGGTAAACTACTTTCAACCTGTCTTCAAACCTGATCAATTCTAATGCCAAATAATCTTTCACAATATCAAGTTCTTTTTTTAATGTAATGATTTCAAGTTGATCAGATTGCATACTTGATCGCAAAATATTACTCAAGCCAGTTACTGCTTGTCTCGCCCTGGTTGGATCTTCATCGATTAGGGCCCTTATGCTATTCAATGCATTAAAAATAAAATGTGGATTGATGTGCGACTTGATTGTTTTTAACTCAAGTGATTTTACCAATGCTTCAAGCTGGAGGTTGTCTAGCTGGTTTTTCCTTGATTCTGAAACGTAATGATAAATGAAATAAATACAGTTCCAAATAAAGAAATAAATAAAGGAAGTGAACGTGTTGCTTATGATCTTCTGCAAAAGTTCAAACCTGGCTTCCATTTTGTACTCCAGTTTTAACAGCATACTAATGTATGTCTCTATGGTACCAACCAAAACAGCAAAAGCAAAAGAAATCAAGACAAAACCTATCAACTGCAGGTTCAAATTTTTTTGTAACAACCGTATACGCTTAATCACTTGTCTCATGAAATGAGACATAAAAAAACCTATAACTACATATATGCTGATGCGCAGAATGAATTGCTGATCGAACAGGTTATAGGTTAATGCAAAGAATATATTGACTCCCGTAAACAAGGTCCATCCCAACCCCTGAAAAAGCCAATACTTTGGTATTTTATTTAGTTTATTTAACATCCCACACCAAATCTATCAAAAGGGGAGTATTAAAATCTTGTTTTTTTTATTAAAGGCGTTTTGGTGCGGTTAACTGGCAAGTTTTTTGATTAACTTTAACCAAGCAAGGCGTATGAAAATCCGAACAAATTATTGGCTTGGATGTTTATATTGCTGCACCCAAAAACCCAGGAATGAAGATAGAACCAGGCATATTACTTCAAAAAATTGACTCCCCAGAAGATTTAAAAAAACTGGGAAAAGAGGAATTATACAAGGTTTGTGAAGAACTCAGGCAATATATCATAGACATTGTGAGTATCCATGGAGGACATTTCGGTGCCAGTTTGGGTGTGATTGAATTGACCGTGGCCCTGCATTATGTTTACAATACGCCCTATGATCAATTGGTATGGGACGTAGGTCATCAAGCATATGGACATAAAATACTAACCGGCAGACGAGATAATTTTCACACAAATAGAAAATATGGTGGTCTAAGTGGATTCCCAAAAAGAAGCGAAAGTGAGTATGACACCTTTGGCGTAGGCCATTCGTCCACTTCTATCTCAGCTGCCCTGGGTATGGCCATTGCTGCCAAATACAAAGGAGAGCAGGATAGGAAGTCAGTAGCCGTCATTGGAGATGGTGCAATGACCGCTGGCATGGCATTTGAAGCAATGAACCATGCAGGAGTTGCAGAAGCAGACGTTTTGGTGATTTTGAATGACAACAACATGAGTATCGATCCTAATGTTGGGTCTTTACGAGAATACCTAACCGACATTACCACATCGCATACGTACAACAAAATCAAAGACGATATTTGGAACACGCTTGGTAAACTTCCAGTTGGCGGAAATTTTTCTAGAGAAATTGCAGGTAAACTAGAACAGAGCATCAAAGGGTTCATCAGCAACAGCAGCAATCTTTTTGAATCAATGAAGATGCGTTATTTTGGACCAATCGACGGGCACAACATCACAAAACTGGTAGACACCCTCAAAGATTTAAAAGACATACCTGGTCCGAAACTCTTGCACATCATCACCACCAAGGGCAAGGGCTATGCATTAGCAGAGAAAGACCAGACCAAATGGCATGCACCGGGCTTGTTTGATAAAGTGACTGGCGAGATTTACAAAAAAACATTTGATGTGCCACAAGCTCCTAAATACCAGGATGTTTTTGGTAAAACCATCATAGAATTGGCCAAAAAGAATGATAAGATTTTTGGCATAACACCGGCCATGCCATCAGGATCTTCTCTTAAGTTCATGATGGATGAAATGCCTGATCGTGCAATCGATGTGGGCATTTGCGAACAACATGCTGTTACACTCAGCGCAGGAATGGCCACACAAGGCTTGCGTGTTTTTTGTAATATCTACTCCTCATTTATGCAACGCGCATATGACCAAGTGGTGCATGATGTTGCCATACAAAAACTACCCGTTGTGTTCTGCTTGGATAGAGCAGGCTTGGTGGGCGACGACGGACCAACACACCATGGTGTATATGACATCGCTTACATGCGCTGTATTCCCAACATGGTTGTTTCTTCACCAATGAATGAAGCAGAATTAAGAGACCTGATGTATACCTCACAATTGGAAAGCACAAAACTGCCTTTTGTTATTCGCTATCCAAGGGGTGAAGGAGTGATGCCTGAATGGCAGACCGAAATGAAAGAAATTCAAATTGGAAAAGGCAGAAAATTAAAGGACGGAAAGGATCTTGCTATACTCAGTTTTGGTCACCCTGGTAATTTTGCTGCAGCAGCCATCAGAAACCTGCGGACTGAAGGAATTACACCAGCGCATTACGACTTGAGATTTGTTAAACCATTGGATGAAGAAATGCTGCATGAAGTATTTACCAATTATTCTAAAGTTATCACAGTAGAAGACGGAACTGTATTAGGTGGAGTTGGATCAGCCATCTTAGAATTTATGTCGAAACACAACTACACAGCAACAGTGAAGATTTTGGGAATCCCAGACCGCCTAGTGGAACACGGTTCTCAAAAAGAATTACATCGCGAATGTAATTACGACACTGAAGCGATCATGGATACAGCGAGACAATTAATGGGTGCTAACGTGAAGGTTATGCATTGATATCAAACTGCACATCTTCAGGTCTACCTTCAATAAATTCAATGATGAAATTGTTTCGTCCCTCACCAATGATGATGGACATGTAATTTTGTTGCACCAATTCAAGGACGGTCAAGAATACAAAAATGGCATGAAGTCTATCTTGACAAACATCAAACATTTTTTCAAAAGACAGTGTCTTTTCTCTGGCAGTTAGCGCAAGCACATGCTCTCTGGTCTCCTCCATGGTGTAGTTATACCGATATACAACGTGCTGGGGTTTATTTTGACGATCGTGCAAACGTTGCATCACTTTTTCAAAGACTTTCATCAGTTTGAAAAGAGAAATGGACTGGATTTCTGTCCCTTCCGCCGCTTCCTCACCAACTGCATGTAAATCGTTTTGCAAATTTCCGCGCTTCATCATGAACATCCGCTCTTTCTCCATTTCAGCCATCTTGATGGAAGCTTCTTTGAATTTCTTGTATTCAAGAATCTTATCAATCAACTCCTGTCTTGGATCAATTTCATTACCCTGATCATCCAGTTCCTTCCTTGGCAACAATAATTTTGCCTTTATCCTCATCAGGGTGGAAATAAAAAGTATAAACTCGCTACTCAACTCAATATTGTCATCTTCAGATTGTTTGATGAAGGCAAGGAAGTCGTCAATGATTCTCTTAATAGGAATATTGTAGATGTCCAATTCATCTCTTTCAATGAAGAACAGCAAAAGATCAAAGGGGCCTTCAAACTGAGGCAGGGATATTTGGTAGGATGTAGTATTCAATGCTTTGCTTATTAAAGATGGTGGACAAATATAGAGAAATGAAATGGATGATTCGCCGGTGCTGTGCTAAAAAAACCGACATTTGCCCATCAATTCTAATACATGAAGTGGTTACTATTTTTCACACTTTGTTTGATCTGGGGAAGCTCCTTCATATTAATTGCAGAGGGACTAGAAACGATGAGCCCCTATCAAGTGGCTTCTATAAGGATCATTTTTGCAGGGTTATGCTTTCTGCCCTTGCTTGGCAAAGCCATTAAAGAGACTCCAAAAGAAGCTTTAAAGCCAATTGTAATTTCAGGCTTTTTAGGTTCTTTCTTTCCCGCTTTTTTCTTTTCCATTGCACAGACCCGAATTGATAGCTCATTGGCAGGTATTTTAAATGCACTAACGCCTATTTTCACCATAGCCATAGGAACATTCTTCTTCCAGCTTAAAATTGGCTGGTTAAAGTGGGCAGGTATTTTTATTGGATTCATTGGCATGTTAATTACCAATCTTGGAGGTGTACACGGCATTAATTTTGACCATTTGGCCTACTCCCTCTTTGTACTACTCGCTACAATTTTCTACGGCCTAAATGTAAATGTGGTAAACAAATACGTCCAAAATGTTGCCCCACTTAACATAGCAACAATTGCATTTACCTCACTTATTCTGCCTACGTTACTCATTTTGGT
>JBFYPP010000080.1:0-8425 GCA_041303255.1 Chitinophagia bacterium
GGTCGCAGTTGAATAAGATTGGTTTTTGCTACGACTGGGACAGAGAAGTTAGAACATCCAATGCGGATTATTACAAATGGACACAATGGATTTTTTTGCAACTTTTTGACAGCTGGTTTGATCGTTCTTCTCAACAGGCAAAGCAGATTAGCACGTTGATTGCAATTTTTGAAAAAGAAGGTAACCAAAGTCATGTTTGTTCGGGTAACCGTAAACTTCAATTTACCCATTCACAATGGAGTGGTTTTTCTGAAAAAGAAAAATCAGATGTACTTATGCTTTACAGGTTAGCCTATTGTGGAATAGGTGAAGTGAATTGGTGTGAAGCTTTAGGGACAGTTCTTGCGAATGATGAGGTGATCAATGGGGTGAGTGAAAGAGGGGGGCATCCAGTAGTAAAAAAGAAATTACGTCAATGGTATTTGCGCATAACTGAATATGCAGAGCGTTTATTGGGGGGGTTGGAGACTGTCGATTTTAGTGATAGTATGAAAGAAATGCAATCCAACTGGATTGGAAAAAGTTTTGGCGCTGAAATTGATTTTGAAATTGTTTCTTCTCAAGAAGCTGTCGATCATAGAAAACTAAAAGTATACACTACCAGACCTGATACCCTATTTGGAATCGATTTTATGGTTATTGCTCCTGAACATGAACTGGTTGCGTCTATTACTTCTGATCTGCAAAAGCAAGAAGTAGAAAATTATTTAACCTACGTAAACAGTAGAAGTGAGCGTGAGCGAATGGCAGAGAAAAAAATTACAGGTGTATTTAGTGGGGCCTATTGTAAGCATCCATTTGTAGAGCGACAAATACCAATATGGATTAGTGAGTATGTGTTGGCCGGATATGGTACAGGTGCTATTATGGCTGTTCCTTGTGGCGATGAGCGCGACTTTAAATTCGCAACTCATTTTAATATTTCTATTACCAACATCATAGGTAAGTATTACGATGGATCTGCCGCCAATCCCACCAAAGAAGCCCGATTAGAGAATAGCGGATTTCTAGATGGTCTCTTGATGGCTGATGCACTAACTGTGGCCATTGAAAAGTTGGAAGAAATGGGAATTGGTAAACGACAAACCAATTACCGAATGCGAGATGCTGCGTTTAGCAGACAACGTTATTGGGGAGAACCTTTTCCTATCGTTTGGAAGAATGAAGTAGCAACTTCATTACCAGCATCCTCATTGCCCATCATTCTACCGGAGATGACTGATTTGAAGCCTGGTCCAGATGCCCAAGGCCCATTGGCCAATCTTCCTGAATGGTCCAGTTTTGAAGGCGGCACAAGGGAAGTAAATACCATGCCAGGTTATGCAGGCAGCAGTTGGTATTTTTTAAGGTACATGGATCCCCATAATAATGCTGAATTCTGTAGTAGAAAAGCAAGTGATTATTGGGGACAAGTGGATCTTTATGTAGGAGGAACCGAACATGCTGTTGGGCATTTATTGTATAGCCGCATGTGGACCAAAGCATTGTTTGATCTTGGGCATATTGGATTTGATGAACCCTTTAAACGACTGCTGAATCAAGGGAAAATTGGGGGAGATTCAAGATTGGTTTATAGAATAAGAGGAACACAACAATTTGTTTCTGCTGGCTTGAAGGATGCATATGAAACAGATGAGCTACATGTAGACTTGTGTTTGGTGGATGGGTTTGATTTAGATCAGGAAGCGTTCAAAAAATGGAAACCAGATTTCGCTGCTGCAACCTTTGTTACTGAAAATGGTGCTTATAAATGTGGTGGAAGGCTTGAGAAAATGAGTAAGCGTTATTTTAACGTGGTTAATCCAGATGATATTGTAGAAAAATATGGGGCCGATACCTTCAGGTTGTATGAAATGTTTTTAGGACCTGTGGAACAAGACAAACCATGGGATACCAAGGGAATTGAGGGTGTACACAGGTTTATTAAAAAGTGTTGGCGTTTATTTTTTGATCTTGAAAAAGGACAAGTATTTACCAATGAACCAGCATCTGATGCAGCTTGGAAAGTATTTTACAGGGTAGCTAAAAAGATTGAAGAGGATACGTCAAAGTTCTCTTTCAATACAGCTGTGAGTGGATTTATGATTGGGGTTAATGAATTGACGGATTTGAAATGTCATTCGAAAGACCTTTTGGAAAAATTTCTTGTGGTTCTTTCTCCTTATGCGCCACATATTTGTGAAGAACTTTGGAAGGCAATTGGTAATCAGGGTTCTGTTTTGGATGCTCAATTTCCAACAATTGAGGAAAAATACCTCATTGAGACCAGCAAGGAGTATCCCATTGCAATTAATGGAAGAACAAGAACAACCATTATGTTGGATGTACATCTTGGGCAAGCTGAAATTGAAGCATTAGTTATGAAAGATCCTGTAGTGATGAAATGGCTGGAAGGGAACCCACCAAAGAAGATCATCTATGTTAAAAACAAGATGATCAATGTAGTGCTTTAAATCTGTTGAGTGAAGAATATGATTTAGTTACCACCTATTGGTGTAATTTACATACCATGAATCCGCATTTAGATCCTATTGGTAACCTTGACGGCCCTGGTGATACTGAGTTTGAAAATACCATCAGGCCTTCTAGTTTAGACGACTTTTCTGGACAGCCTGGCATTATTGAAAACTTGAGCATTTTTATCAAGGCTGCACAAATGCGTTCAGAATCTTTGGACCATGTTTTGTTTCATG
Organism: Chitinophagia bacterium; assembly: GCA_041303255.1. Classification (GTDB taxonomy): domain Bacteria; phylum Bacteroidota; class Bacteroidia; order Chitinophagales; family Chitinophagaceae; genus Pollutibacter. The sequence continues at coordinate 2,694 of JBFYPP010000080.1, forward strand.
GTCCGCCTGGGTTAGGTAAAACTACACTGTCGAGAATTGTTGCAAGAGAGATGGGAGTCAACATCAAAGAAACTTCTGGTCCTGTTGTAGAAAAACCAGCAGATCTTGCTGGATTGCTTACCAGTCTTGAACCTAACGATGTGTTGTTTATTGATGAAATACACAGATTAAGTTCAGTTGTTGAAGAGTACCTGTATTCTGCAATGGAGGATTTCAAGATTGACATTATGATTGATAGTGGTGCCAACGCAAAAACCATTCAAATCAATTTGCATCCGTTTACCTTAATTGGTGCAACAACAAGAAGTGGACTACTCACAGCTCCTCTGTTATCGAGGTTTGCTATCAAATCTCGATTAGAATACTATTCTAATGAAGTACTGGAGCGCATTGTTACCAGATCAGCGGGTATATTTAATACAAAGATCAATCCCGAATCAGCAAAAGAAATTGCAAGAAGAAGTCGCGCTACCCCCAGAATCGCAAACGGGCTTTTAAAAAGGGTGAGGGACTTTGCCCAAGTCTTGGGAAACGGAAATATCACCTTGGAGGTTACCAAACATGCATTAAATGCGCTTCAAGTTGATGAGCATGGGTTGGATGAAATGGATAATAGAATTTTAGCAACCATCATTGATAAATTCAAAGGGGGACCAGTTGGTTTAGGTACAATTGCTACTGCTGTTGGAGAAGAAGCAGGCACAATTGAAGATGTGTATGAACCGTTCTTAATTCAAGAGGGATTTTTGCAAAGAACATTGAGGGGTAGGGAAGTTACAGCAAGGGCATACGAACACCTCGGAAGAAAGCCTTTTAAATCACCGGACAATCTTCTGTTCTAACTTCAGCAATGCTACTTTAAGCAGTAAATTGGTTATTTAACAATCAACCTGAAACCATTCCCGTGAATATTGACAATCTCCACATTGGGATCCTCTTTTAGGTACTTACGCAGTTTTGCAATATACACATCCATGCTCCTTCCATTGAAGTAGTTGTCGTTACCCCAAATCTTTTTCAATGCCAATTCGCGCTGGAGTAAATCATTCTTGTATTCACTCAACATTTTTAGCAATTCATTTTCTTTGGGGGAAAGGGTCACTTTGCCGCTTGGAGAGGACAGCTCCCTTAATTTTGGAATGAAATGATAAATTCCTAAGTCAAATTCTTGGTTTTCTTGTTCTTTGTTTTGTTCCTCATTTCTTTTGAGGATTGCCTTGATTTTGAATAATAGAAGTTCAGAGTCAAATGGTTTTGTAATATAATCATCAGCACCTAATTTGTACCCTTTGATTTGGTCTTCTTTCATCGATTTTGCAGACAAAAAGAACAAGGGGATATCGGCATTGATGTCACGTATTTCTTCTGCGAGGGCAAATCCATCCATTTTTGGCATCATCACGTCAAGAAGGCAAATGTCAAACTTCTCTCTTTGAAAAGCAGCCAAGCCCAAACGGCCATCCCTTTCAAGGATTACATCGAAATCATTGAGTTCGAGGAAATTTTTTAGTACGAGTCCTAGGTTTGTGTCGTCTTCGCAGAGTAATATCCTAGGTTTATTGTTGGCAGACATAGTTGATGGTTTTAAACAAATAAAAATATAAACTACCACATTAGGAACAAGCAGCCAATAAAATTTTGTTAAACAGGGTTTATTTTTAACTTTTAATCCAATTACGTAGTTTTTGTGGCTGTATCTCTAATTGGTAAGACGCGTTTTAGCACCTTGATTTTGTACCTAGTTATGCCATTTAGGTTCCCCTAAAGCATTGATTTTCATCAACACCTTAGGATTTACTTAAAAAAGTAGGGTTTTACTGCCTTTAATGTGAATAACTTATAGTGAAAAAAACTTTGAAGCATCCCTAACAAAAGATACATTTGCAATGGTTTTTCATAGGATATTGGATTTTTACGGGGCGGATTTCTATCCAGCCCTTTTTTTATTTTATTTCCAATTTACCACCTTGATTTATCCAAATAACACCCTCGTTTTGTAGAAAACAAATTGCATCCAATATTTGGGTTTCATCTTTGTTAAGTACTTCACTTAATGTTTTGATCTCTGTTGGTCCTGATTTTAGCAAATGCAATATTTGATTCATGTTCTCTTCTACGATTCTAGATTTATTTTTTTGGTAAACAAGGGTTTTACAATTGTTGCAGATGCCGCAACTTGTGATTGTTTCGTCACCAAAATATTTTCCAATCATTACCGATCTGCATGCTGTGGATTGGGTGTAGTCGATCATGCTTTGTATTCTTCCTATATATTCTTTTTTTCGAAGTAAATAGTTTTCATGGTCAATGTTCAGCTCTTCAGTTTTTATTCGTTCTTCTAAGTAGCAAATTTGTGGGTTGTCATTTTTGGGGATGTAATCAATTATTCCTGATTGGTGAAGTGCAGCTAATAATTCTCTGATGCTAATGATGTCTCTTTTTAAAATCCATGCCAACTGCGTTTCATTGATTTGAATTGGGCCATCAAAAATTCCACCGTAAGTTCTCAGTAAGGCTTTGATGATAGACTCAAGTTCTTTGTGAATTTCTTCAAATGCTTCAATTCTATTTCTACTTGATATGAATTGGGCCGTTGATGGGGTGAAAATTTTTTCTAGATAGGAAATGATTTGCTCTTGCTTTAATGCCTGTAAGGAGTAGGCAACTTCATTCAAATTTAGTTTGAAATTTTGTATAAAATCTTCAATAACAAAATCAAAATACTTGCCTTTCCCAGAGCCAGTGGGTAATTGAAAATAATTACCAAGTGCATGGTAAACTTTTCTAATGACTTCCATGCTTGGAAATTTGATATCTGGAAGCGTTCTTAATTCTTGTAACTCTGCGTCTCGATAAAGTAATACTGCGTGGGCTGTATTGCCATCCCTTCCTGCGCGTCCAGCTTCTTGGTAATAGTTTTCCAAACAATCTGGAACATCAGCATGTATTACCACACGCACATCTGGTTTGTCAATACCCATCCCAAAGGCATTTGTACAAACGATGATTTTGGTTTTACCTTTTATCCAATCTTCCTGTTTTTCCTTTCTTATATCTTGATCAAGGCCTGCATGGTAAAAATCACTGCTGATTTGGTGGCCCAGCAGCAGATCACTTATTTCCTTGGTTCTTCTTCTTGTTCTGCAATAAACAATTCCGCTTCCCCCGCATTTTAATATCCATGAAACAATTTTATTTATTTTATCATCACTTTGTTCAACTGAATAGGATAAATTTTTTCTTTCAAAGGATGTCATGAATACCACTGGCGTTTTCATGAGCAATTTTTCCTGTATGTCTTTTTTTACTTTTTCTGTTGCAGATGCGGTAAGTGCAATTAGTGGAATATTTTTTAGGTTTTCTCTTATGGTAGCAATATTCAAATAAGAAGGTCTAAAGTCGTATCCCCATTGAGATATGCAGTGAGCCTCGTCTACTGCAACTAATGAAATGGGAAGGCCAGTCAATCTCTCTTGAAAGCTTTTTGTTTGCAACCGTTCTGGCGATACGTATAGAAATTTTAATTCATTATTGGCTGCTGCCTCCAAAATGTCAAATTGATCTTGGTTCCGCATGCCAGAAGTTAATGCAGCTGCAGGCATATCATTTTCAACCAATCTATTTACTTGGTCTTCCATGAGCGCAATTAATGGGGATATAACCAAGCACATGCCTTCCATAGCCATTGCCGGAACTTGAAAGCAAACTGATTTTCCTCCACCAGTTGGGAGAATAGCCAGTGTGTCTTTCCCATCAAGTACTGATTGAATGATTTCTTCTTGGGACTTTCTAAATTGATGATGTCCCCAGTATTTTTTCAGTATGTCTAGTGGGGTCATGGATTTTTTTCTAGATTACTTTTTTAAAGAACAACCTTACAGAGTTGATGGCAAGCACTACATCACTCATCCCCATTACCAAAGCACCAAACGTGGGTGTGAGGTAACCAAATGCTGCAATGGGTATTGCGATGATGTTATAAAAGAATGCCCAAAATAAGTTCTGTTTGATTGTAATGTAGGTGTGTTTACCCAGACCCAATGCAGTAGGTAGTTTCTTTAAACCGGCATGCATCAAAACTACCTGAGCACTTTGAATAGCCAACTGTGAGGCTTCGCCTAATGAAATTCCAATGGTTGCTTTTGCAAGTGATGGAGCATCGTTGATGCCATCGCCTACCATTGCCGTTGGAGTAGCTGCATTCAAGGCCGAAATTTTAATTAGTTTTTCTTCTGGACTTTGTTCTGCAAAAACTTCATCAATACCAAGGATATTTGCAATGTGTTCGCATTTTTCTTTTCGGTCGCCACTCAAAAGAATTGTTTTTAAGTTTTTACTTTTGAGGTAATCAATTACTTCCTTGGCCTCTGGTCTTAATTCATCTTCTACATCAATCCAACCAATTAATTGATCATTTTTGAGTAAGTAAACATTGTGGTTGCTTGTTTCGGTAAGGGCTTTTGCAATCTTATATGATCCTGCCCAATAAATGTTTCCATCTTTGTCTTCACCTTTCATACCAAGTCCCTTCACTTCCTCTATGTTTTTCCATCTTATTTCTTCTTTGGTTTTAAATGCCGAAGAAATACATTGTGCAATAGGATGGGTGGAGTATTTTTCCAAAGAGTATACGATGCTTTTCCACTCATTTTCGTTTAAACCACTGGTATCAAACTTGGCCAATTTAAATGAGCCAGTTGTAAGTGTTCCTGTTTTGTCAAATACAATCTGCTTGATGTTCTTGAAATTTTCTAGACTGGTTGCGTTTCGAAACAAGATGCCTGTTCTTGCTGCTCGGCCCAAGCCGACTGCAATAGCTGCTGGAGTGGCTAATCCCATGGCACACGGACAAGCAATTACCAATACAGCGATACTTCTCATAAGTGCCTGTGTAAACAATGCAGATTCTCCTGGTTGGTTATACAAATAGATGTAATTACCAATGAAAGTCAACGCTGCAATGCCGATGACTAGGGGTACAAATATTGCACTGATTTTATCTGCCAACTGTTGAATAGGCGGTTTTTCTCCCTGGGCTTGTTTAACAAGATGGAGTATTCCTGCCAGCACCGTGTCTTCTCCTGTTGCGGTTACTTGGGCTTTGATTGATCCAGACTCAACAATGCTGCCACCGATAATCTTATCTTTTGCAATTTTATGAACCGGAATACTTTCACCAGTTAACAACGATTCATTGATGTGAGCCTCGCCCCACAATATTTTACTGTCAATGGGCACTTGTTCTCCACTTCTCACTAAAACCAAATCACCAACTTTCAATTGTGTGTTTTCAATTGGGAAGATCACTTCCTGGTGATTTTCATCAAAAGCGATCATGTTGGCCATCACTTTCTGTGATTTTACTAGAGACTTTAATGCACGTTGCGTGGATTGCATGGAGGTCTCTTCAAGGTAGTTGCCTAGAAACACAAGCGTAATGATGGTTGCAGCAGTTTCGTAGAAAAGGTATTGTTCTCCTTCTCCCATCAGTGTTCCTATAAGACTGTAAACAAAGGCAGCAGTTGCTCCAATTGCAATCAGTACATTCATGTTGGGCATCTTGTTCTTTAAACTGATCCATGCACTTTTTCCAAAGAAGGACATGCCAACTAAATATACTGGCAAACAGAGTGCCAGTTGAATCCAGGGATTCATTAACCAATGAATGTGAATCCACTTCTCCAGCATATGCAACATGAGAACCAAGGTAAATGGTACACAAAAGAGGAGTC
>JBFYPP010000081.1:0-8403 GCA_041303255.1 Chitinophagia bacterium
GCTTTATACAAATCCCTAAAGATGCTCAGATAAAATGGATACTGGAAAGACCATAAAAGAAATTGAGCAGGAGTTGATAGACGACTTTGCCATGTTTGAAAACTGGGAAGACAAATACGAATACCTTATTGATATTGGCAAAAAACTGAAACCACTAGATCCCATTTATAAAAAAGAAGAATTAAAAATCAAAGGTTGTCAGTCGAGCGTCTGGGTCCACTCCTATCTAGAAGACGGAAAAGTGTTTTTTGAGGGGGACAGTGATGCGATAATTGTAAAGGGACTGATGAGTATGATGATTATGGTCTTGAGCGGAAAAAAACCTGCAGAAATTGTGCAAGCAGAACTTGAATTCATCAACACCATCGGGTTGAGTTCACATCTTGCCCAAACTAGATCGAATGGACTCCGTTCTATGATCAAGCAAATGAAATTAGAGGCAAGTGTATTTGGGGGATTGCAATCCAACAACCAATAAATAAACAGTCATTGAAAACAGAAGCACAAATAAAAGAGGAAGTAATAGAAAAGATCAAAACGGTCTTCGATCCTGAGTTGCCTGTCAATATTTGGGAACTGGGACTTATCTATGAAGTCAATGTAGTGCCCATCAACAATGTTCAGGTCATCATGACCCTCACCGCTCCGAGTTGTCCCGCTGCACAGTCTCTACCCCATGATGTAGACCAAAAAATTCGCGAGGTAGAAGGTATTAATGATGTGTTTGTAGAGATTACCTGGTCACCAGCCTGGAACAAAGACATGATGAGTGAAGAAGCCAAGTTGGAATTGGGCTTTTTATAGTTTCTTTGATTGAATACAAAAGCATTTCAAATCATACCCATCTTCCACAGTTATTAACATGCAGTCATTTGAATTTCAATAACAGAATTTTTAACCTTTTTATCACTTTGTTGTAAAGCTTTCTTGCTAATCTCCAATTACCACTAATAGGTTTAAAGTTCTCCCAAGGTGTCATTTTTAAATACTCAAAAAAGTATTTTTGATAAATAGGTTGTGAATTGTAAGAAGTAAAAATTGGCTTGATATCAAGAAAATGAATTAGAAAAGGATTAGAGTCGTCTTTAGTAGCAAACCAATTCCATTTTGGATCTAATTGTTTCCATCGATTAACCATTACAACATTCAGTCCATATTGATCCCCCAAGACAACATGTTTCTTGTGCGTTTCCAATACCTTCATAATTTGTTCGGCAATTTTTTGTTCTCTCCATTCTTTGGGCTTAAGCACAAGAACCCCTGCGTTAAAATACATCGTATCAGGGGCTATACCCAATTCTTTATAATTTGGAATTCCAGCCCATTCACAAGTCACATACAAGGCAATATCTTGGACTGCAGCCAAAATAAAATCCTCCATGTCTATTTGCCATAAGTTAACAATATCTGACTGAACAATTGTATCAACATCTAGATAGATTAGTCTATCTAAATTTTGATCAACCCCATAAGGTGCAAAGATTCTATAGTAAGTAGTTAGAGGAAAAGATGTTGTATCAATTGGAATTTCTATTCCTTTAGGCAGTATATCTTCAGACTTGATCCAGATCAAGGTGAACCTGTCATTAGAAACAATACTATTTAACTTAGATTTATTTTTTGAGGAGATCCCACCATCAATGATATAGAAATCAATATGTTCTTGTGACTTATGGTTTAAATCGATTGATTTCAATAATGCTGCTATCAAAATTGCATAATGGTTATCACTGGCAACGGCGATACTTATTTTATTATTTAGCATAACTAATTTAAAAAATACTTGTTTTAAGCAGGCAATAGAAATGAGAAAGTAAACCAGAAGGCACAGTATCAACCTTTGGTAATTAATTTAAAATACAATATAAATTGAATCTTTTCAAATAAACATAAAAAATTACATTTACAAAAAGTAACAAGTTTGAAAAAAGCACTACTCCAAATTATCCTTGTAGCAATTGTATGTCTAAACTCAAATTCAGCGAATAGTCAGACTACCATTGGCACCTGGACAGGAACTGCCAAGCAAGATGCAACTACTTATAGTTACATCGTAAAAATCAACAAAGTAGCAAAAGACAGCATTTTTGGGACTACCATAAGCAGTAGCAAAGAATTTTACAGCGAGACAAAATTCAAAGGCATTGTCAATGGCAACAATTTCATTATCCTGGAGTCAGCGCTTGTAAAAACAAACTACAAAGGAACTGGCAGTGTGTGCTTGATGAAGCTGAGTTTAAAAAAGAACAATGACAGGCTGCAAGGCAGTTTTACCTCCAGCAACAATGATATTAAAGATTGTGGCTCAGGGACCATTTCCTTGCAACTTGTAAAGGAAAAGAAGAATACAGGAGCTGGATCAAAAGAAAGCACAACAACAGAAAGACAAGAAGCAGAAACTAGACCAGCAACAATAACCCTAAGCAGATCAGAAGAGCTTCCAAGAACAATAACAATTCCAGTACCAGCAAAAATCAATGACCAGAGAAAAATCGAACAAAGAGACATTGAACTATTGAATACATTCAGATTCAAAGAGGACAGTGTAATGATAAAGATTTACGATAATGGCGTAATTGATGGAGATGTAATCAGCTTAATTATCAATGGGGAGGTTGTATTTGATAAAATTAAATTGACTGCCGCTCCCCTTACTTATGCTTTAAAAGCAAGTTCTGCTAGTCAGTTTCAAATTGAATTTTACGCGGATACCCTGGGAGAAATTCCGCCAAATACAGGACTGATTACGATTTCATCAGCCAGTAAAACCAGTGAAGTCTTGTTTTCCTCTGATTTAAAAAAGTCTGCAGCAATCAAAGTAGTGTTAAATAATATTCCTTAATTTCAATTAACCAAAATTTTGCTAAAATGAAAAAACTTTTACTCCTACTCCCAGTTTTGATGTTGTTATTGACATCCGCAATTCCTCCTTCAACTACTCCGGTTGTACCAGCGAGCTTGTCGGCCGATTACAAAGAAGCCAAAGCACAATTGGAGCAATTCAAGGGAAGCAAACTTAATTTAAAAGAAAAAATTGGACTTAAAATCGCGACCAAGCAAATGCAGAAAGAAGCAAATGCAGAAGGCGGAGGGAAAAGTCAGCTTGTAGCACTTCTCCTTGCCTTGTTTGTAGGCATTCTTGGTATCCACAGGTTTTATCTTGGCTACACAACAATCGGCATCATTCAATTGCTCACACTTGGTGGCTTAGGTATATGGGCTTTTATCGATCTAATCCTCATCATCACTGGTGACTTGAAACCCAAGACTGGTGATTACGAGAAGACTTTATAGTCCCACATTAAATTATAACCTCAACAAAAAAGCCATCATAATCAATGATGGCTTTTTATATTTTGTGGAGAATACCGGGATCGAACCGGTCACCTTTTGCATGCCATGCAAACGCTCTACCAGATGAGCTAATTCCCCATTTATTTACAGGAGAGCAAATATATGAACTTAATCAATAAGATTTTTCTTATAAAAGATGAAGAACATTGTTTGCCTATTTTTGAACAGTTTATTTGTAAATTCAGTGTATGATAAAGGATAGCACATCAATCAACCTCAATGTTAAAGGCAAAGCAGCAAATACATTTGATGCCATTGTAATTGGTTCTGGAATATCTGGCGGATGGGCAGCAAAAGAGCTGTGTGAAAAAGGACTACAGACCTTGATGATTGAGAGAGGAAAAGATGTTGTGCATTTGAAGGACTACCCCACTGCCACTACACCAAACTGGGATTTCAAACACCACAATAAAATGCCCCTGGCCGTAACAAAAGAAAATCCGGTAGTAAGCAGATGTTATGCATTTGGGGAAGCGACAGAACATTTTTTTGTGAAGGACAACGACCATCCTTACATACAGGAAAAACCTTATGATTGGATCAGGGGGTATCAAGTGGGAGGTAAATCTTTACTCTGGGCACGTCAGACGCAACGTTGGAGTAAATATGATTTTGAGGGACCCGCAAGAGATGGCTTTGCAGTCGATTGGCCTATTCGTTATGACGACCTTGCACCTTGGTATGCACATGTTGAAAAATTTGCTGGCATCAGTGGAAATAGAGATGGTATTGAAACCTTACCGGATAGCGAATCGCTGCCTGCCTGGGAAATGAATTGTGTAGAGACCACGCTCGCATCAAAAATCATGTCGCAATACAAAGATCGCTTTGTAGTACAAGGCAGATGCGCACATTTGACCAAGCCCAACCCTATTCATCTTGAGCAAGGAAGATCGCAATGTCAGGCAAGAACCTTGTGTGAAAGAGGTTGTCCCTTTGGTGGATATTTTAGTTCAAACTCATCCACCATTCCTTGGGCACAAAAAACAGGCAACCTAACCATTGCACCAAATACGGTTGTCCATTCAATCATCTATGACGAAAAAACCGGAAAAGCAAGTGGTGTAAATGTGATTGATGCCATCACAAAAGAAACAACAGCCTATTTCGCAAAAATTATTTTTGTCAATGCCGCTTGCCTTAATACAAACCTCATCTTACTGAACTCCACTTCCAATAGGTTTCAAAATGGATTGGGTAATGACAATGGACTTCTCGGAAAATATGTAGCCTTTCATAATTACAGAGGCACGGTTAATGCCGCCTATGATGGTCCGGAAGACAAATATCATTATGGCCGCAGACCTACCCAACCCATGATGCCTAATTTCAGAAATGTGTACAAACAGGAGACAGATTTTTTAAGAGGCTATATGGTGTTTTATGGAGCGGATCGTTCTGTAGGAAGCTATGATGGTATTGGGGCCGAGTTAAAAAATGCAGCTAGTGAACCAGGACCATGGAACATCAGCATGATGATGCAGGGGGAAACCATTCCAAAGGAAAGTAACCACGTGCGACTCAGTAAAGACAAATTGGACCCATGGGGTATTCCACAATTGATTACCTCCATTGACTATGATGATAACGATGTGAAATCAATGAAAGATTTTTTGAATATCGCTTCCGAGATGCTTGACAAAGTGGGGTGCACAGACATTAGGCAAAACGACAGCAAACAGGCACCAGGACTTGACATTCATGAGATGGGGGGCGTAAGAATGGGACTGGACCCCAAAACCTCACTACTCGACAAATGGAATGCCATGCACGAATGCAAAAATGTATTCGTTACCGATGGAGCGAGCATGACTTCAACCAGTACACAAAACCCTTCACTCACCTTTATGGCTTTAACAGCAAGGGCAGCTAACCATGCAGTGGATCAATTGAAAAAAGGGGAACTGTAAAATTAAATTAAAATCTCTTTGGAGGTCTTCTGTCAAATCCACCACCACCTGAAGGTCCGGAAGGACGACTTTGTCCGCCTCCACCTGAAGGTCTTTCCTCTGCAGCTTTTACAACCATTGGCTTTTTGCCAAGAGAGATGTCGTTTAGGTTTTCAATGGCCTGCATCGCCTCTTCTTGGTTGGGCATATCTACGAAAGCGAACCCTCTGCTTTTGCCAGTTTCGCGATCCATAGCAACCTTGGCCGATTTAACTTCTCCAAATTTTTCAAAAATCTCCATCAATTCGGCATCATCGAGATCATAAGGGAGTCCGGCAACAAAAATTTTCATAAAGGGTAGTTTATTAGATAAAGTTAAAGATAAATAGTCATTTTTAGAAAAACCCCTACAATTACTGATTATCTATAAAAGATCAACTATACTTATCTTAGGTAAATAATTATATATTTTCCACGGGGGAAGTTTAAAAAATTGACAAATGGCAACGCTTTATAAGAGATCTGGTGTTTTTTTTGCTGTTTTAGGGTCTGGACTATTGACCCTTATTATTGCCTTTAGCAACCTTACAGACTACAACACCAATTTTGAATTTGTAAAACATGTACTCAGCATGGATAGCATTTTCGAAAACAGCACTGTAAAATACCGATCAATCACAAACAATACCATTCACCATATCGCCTATCTCTTTATTATTGCGCTCGAAATTACTATGGCTTATTTTTTCATCACCAGTGCTATTCAAATCTATCTGCAGAGGAAAAACAATGCAGACCAATTTAACCTTGCGAAAAAGAACGCCTATATGGGGGTTAGTTTGGGCATTCTTCTTTGGTTTATTGGATTTACAGTAATTGGCGGTGAATGGTTTAGTATGTGGCAAAGCAATGACTGGAATGGTCTTGCTCCTGCAGATAGAATCGTCAGCTTCTTCATGCTCACCTACCTGGCCTTAGTGATAGTGGATTAATTTTCAGCCCGTTAATTAAGCTGAATTTCTACCCGCATTGATGATCCCAAAAGAGCAACGCATGACCAGTTTCTCATAACTGCTCTTTAAACTAGATGGAAGGTTCATTTCTTCTATCTCCCTTATTTTGGTAAGCGCGTATTGCTGAATGGTGGTTATTGGTAAAACAATCTTTTCCCTTGTCTGAATAGAAATCTGTTCAATTGGATAGTCGCTCATCAAATCAGTTTTACCAGACAAAATCAAAATATATTTTCTAGTGAGCCTGTACTCGCTTTCAATACTTCTCCACAGTTCCCCATATTGCGGATGGTCTGCTAAAAATGCCGTTAGTGGAAAAAAGCATTTTTTCATCGCCATCTCACAATTGTCAATTAATGTTCTGAAAAAAGAAGATCTTGTATACAGTGCCTTTAATGCTGGCATTTGCCCTTTGAGCTCCATCGCTTGCAATGCAGACCCCACACCATAATAACCTGTCACGTTTTGTTTCATCTGACTCCAGGCGCCAACATAAGGGATTGCCCGTAGATCTTCTAAGGTGAGTTTATTTCCTGAACCTCTTTTAGCAGGTCTGCTGCCAATATTGGTCTCGGTATAAAATCTAAGGGGACTAACATGGTACAAATAATCCATGAAATAGGGATGCGCCTTGAGGTTGCCATAAGCAACGAAACTTTCTTTAGCCAACTCTGCTAAAATGCTTTGCTCTTCACCACTAAAGGTGCTCGACCCATCAGAAAACAATGCACTTCCTATACCCGCATGAATTAGTTGCTCAATATTGAATTGCGCGGCTTCGATGGTTCCGAAGTTTGAACTCACTGTCTGACCTTGTACAGTAAGCTCTATTTCATTGTTCGCAATATCATTACCCATGGATGCATAAAACTTATGCGTCTTTCCCCCACCCCTAGCAGGTGGTCCGCCTCTACCATCAAAAAATACCACATCAACTTGATATTTAGCAGAAATAGCGGTAAGCGACTGCTTTGCTTGAAAGATGCTGTAATTGGCCATTAGATATCCTCCATCTTTGGTACCATCGCTAAAACCAAGCATAACAGTCTGCTTGTTTCCCCTACGCTTGAGGTGTTCTCTATACATTGGAAAATTGTACAACTCCTGCATTACAGCTGCTGCATTGCTGAGGTCTTCAATGGTTTCAAATAAGGGAATGATATCCACTGAAATGGTATCACGTTTCCAGCCGGAAGTAACAAAGAGAGAAAAGACCTCCAACAAATGGACCGAAGTTTTGCACTGACTGATGATATACCGGTTACAACCAGGCCTTCCATTTTGCTTCTGAATTTTTTTGATTCCACCAACAGTTGCAAGTGTATCTTTTGCAATTGGAGACAACTGATCAAAATCCAATTCAGAAGCATCCATGGTAGAAAGCCATTGAATTTTTACATCATTATCCAATAATGTATAATCTGCATGGTGCAATGCCTTGTAGATTTCTACTATTACTGCAGTATGCACCGAACTGTCTTGTCTTATATCCAGAGATGCGAAATACAGACCAAACAATTGAACACGATGGATCAATGCATCCACCAAATTCAGGAATAGTCCATTGTGGTTAAACACAATCATTTCTCTTATCTGCATCAGCGTCTCTAATATTTCCTCTTTGGATAGATCTGATGTATAGCCTGGCACAAACAAGTTGTTGTACAATTTCCTTTCTAGCTCTTGCAGCATCTCCTCTACCCCTTCAAAAGTCAATCGCCTTCTTAGCTTTCGAATATCCAAATAATAACATTTAATAACACTGCCACGCAAAGCATCTGCTACTTTCAATGTTGTATCAGTTGTTACAAAAGGATTTCCATCTCTATCGCCACCCGGCCAAAAACCCATATTAATCAATAGGTGTGTGGGATCATACGCTTCGTTGTATTGTGCAGTAAGTGACATGGAAATCTTTCCAATTGCCGGATAAAAAACATTTTCCAAATACCATATCAAACTGACGGCCTCATCATACGGCGTTGGCTTTTGCTTTTTAAAAAATGCGGTTTTACCCAACTGTTGAAGATAAATATTGATTTGATTCAAGTTGTTTTCTGCAATCGCTTTGGAAAGGTCATTGATGATACCCAACACTGAACCTGGATAAAATTGAGTAGGATGAGCTGTAAGCACCAACCTTACAC
>JBFYPP010000082.1:0-8386 GCA_041303255.1 Chitinophagia bacterium
TGCTATGCCACATTTTCCAACAATGGTTCTCCATTTTATTTTTGGACTGCATAGTTCCGTCTGCTCCTGTGGTATACCTACTATACTTTTCATTGGTTGGAATGAGCTGATTGGGATCGTTTTCAAAATCATAAACCTGAGCAGTTTTGAACCATACATCATCCACCCCAATTTCTTTGGCCATTTTTCGTATAGATTCAATTTCCATCTCATTGTGTCGAACCACCAAGAATTGAAAAACAACAAAAGGTGTTTTGCTCTTTAAAGTTGCTCTCCAGCTGAGCAAGCGCTTTGTACCAGCAATCACTTTATCCAATTCACCACCCACGCGGTACTTATGATAAGAATCCTGGGTGGCTCCATCCAGGGAGATGATTAAACGATCAAGGCCACTTTCAATGGTCTTTTTGGCATTTTCATCGTTCAAAAAATGGGCATTGGTGGAGGTGGCCGTGTATATTCCTAAATGAGCCGCATACTCAACCATTTCCAGGAACCCTTTGTGCAAATAGGGTTCGCCCTGAAAATAAAAGCTCAGGTAAATCAGCTGTCCCTTTAATGCATCAATATACTGCTTGAAAACCGCCACTTCAATCCTTCCTGTTGGGCGGGTAAATGATTTTAAGCCACTCGGACATTCCGGACAAGACAAATTACAGGCCGTGGTGGGTTCCACGGAAATAGCAAGAGGCATACCCAAAATCAATGGCTTTCCAATAAGCCTACTCAATCCATAAGAAATAAATACCTTGATGGCATTCAGGCATTTGGCCAAGCTGAGCTTGGCGATAAAATTGGTTGCATCATTGATTTTTTGACGGTGCATGTTGGTAAAATTAACCAAACTGTGTTTTGGTTGTCTATAAACTTAATTTACCAAGCCAAGAACCAAATTTGCTTCTTCTTGTTACTAGAGTATGGATCCAGTAGTAAGGGAATTTATGCAACGCATCATGTGGTCACTTTCAGCTGCTTTATTTTGGCTGATGATCAATGCGGTAGCCGGACTCAAATTCGAATTGGCCATTTTTGATGGAAATCACCAAATGGGTACCACTCTTTTTTACACGTGGTTTACCATTAGCTCCTATTTTCTATACAGACTTTTCAAGAAGCTCTGGAAAAACCACTTATAAACAATATTGGCTATTGCTTGGTATCAAGAATAATTGGCGTTCCCTTGGAAGGCATCACAATGATTTTGGCATTTGATGATTTTGCCAATTCTTTCATTGCTTGTATTTGCTCATATTGTAGTTGCTTATCACTCAAACTTTCATTGATGATGCGCTGATAATCAGCAATACCTTGTGCTTCCACCCTTTTCCGTTCTGCCTCTTGCTTTTCTTTTTGAAGCACGAACTGCATTTTTTGCGCCTCTTGTTCTGCATTGATTTTTTGTTCAATGGTGGTTTTAACAGAAGCCGGTAGTGTGATGTTCCTTACCAGTAAATTCTCAAGAATCAAACCGCGTTGTTTGAAATCTGTCTCGATGGTTTTAAAAATTCGAGATTGAAATTCATCACGCTTGGTAGAATACAAAGAAATTGCATCATAATAAACTGAATTGTCTCTTATTCTTGTCCTGGTGATTGGCCTAACAATTTTATCTTCATAATTTATGCCAATGTCTGTGATCAGCTTTGGTGTTTCTACCGGATTAACCCTGTAGAGCACCGAAAGATCTATAGTCACCTCCAATCCATCGGCTGTTAATACCTTTATAGCATCATCACCAGATTTTAAACCTTCATCATGAATCCCGCTCATGGTATAATTCTGTGTACGTATATCAATAAAAGTGACCTCCATCATTGGATTGATAAAATTCAATCCACTGTTAATTGTTTGCACTTGTACTTTACCAAATAAGGTTTTAACACCTACATAGCCCGCATCCACCTGTCTAACGCTTGATGTAATCAAGCCAAGAACAGTAAAAACAATACCTGCAATACGCAATGGCTTAACGAGACGCGCTATTTTTGAATCTGCCTTCACCAAAGAAGAACCAATCAGAAATAGCAAAACACCCAAAATAATAAGAAACATATAGAAAGTTTTAAAGTAGACTTGTGAAATGAGAAAATGGTTGCTTTCCTAGCTGCTGTGATCAGCAATGATCACCCATTCACCTTTTATTTTCTCAAAGGTAAGGGTATAATGGCCGCCTACATCTCCAGCGGTTCTTTTAAGAAACCATTTACCCACAACCAGGTAGTGTTTCTTTCCCAGTTTCTTGAGGTGTAAAATATCAAATCTCAATTCGCCCATGCGGTCTGCTCCGGCGTAATTTCTTTTGTAGCTGCTGAGCGTGGAATTAAAGCCATAAGTAACCCCAGACTTCCCAATATACATCAGAGAGTCACTTTCTATATATCCTTTCATAAACCCGTCAAAATCACCTCGATTCCAGGCCTGGGTTTGCTTATCCAAGATGGATAAAATCTTTTTCTCCTCTTTCGATTGAGAGAAGACAAAACATGGAAGTAATAAAAGAAGAATCAGTTTTTTCATGAATTAAGCCCAGGCCCTGTCGCCTTTTTTATATGGAACACAACCTTCGTATTTACCCGGGATTGCCACATAGCGCAAAGCTTGTGTAGCACCTATTTCAGACGTGAAATAGCCCAATAAAGTAAGCTGCCTCAACATGCCAAAATAATGGTTAGGATCTCCCTCTTTTTTACCCTCATTGTAAACCTTCAACTCTTTGTTGATTTCATTGAGTAAGGCCGTCCTCTCCTCAGCTGTAATCTCCATGAAGGTTTTGCTGTATTTGGATGTACATTGGGTGTCTAACTTAACCAGCCCCTCGCTAAATATTTGTTGGTCTTTGGGATCGTAGCAATCAGCAACCATTACCATCATGAACTCGCCTACCTTGGCTGCTTTGGCACCAGGTGTAGAGGTGGTTGGGATGATGGTTTCCGCAACTTCATCTAAAAAAGCTATTTGATCCTTAGAAAGACTGAAAGCAGCAGCTCCCTTATCAGAAGATTTACATCCTTGTAAGAAAGCCGTCCCTCCAATTACAGTCCCACCAAAAATCAAGGCTACCCTTTCCAATGCGTTGCGTCTGTTCATGTGGATGTTTTATGAATTTAAAAATACAAAAGAATCACCAAAAAATACAAATGGTGTAACTTGCAAGAGATGTCAATTATTGATATAAGTCTACCAAAATCGATTGCCAAGGCCCTGAGGCTTACCACCAATACCCCGGCAAGTCAACAACGCAAGATTCTAAAAAAGTTGTTGAAGAAGGCGATGTATACCCAATTTGGTGCTCAACACGACTTTAGTGGCATCCTAAACAGCAATCACCCGGAAGCCGCGTTTAAAAAACAGGTGCCTTGTTTCGACTACAATACAATTTATACTTCTTGGTGGAACCAATCCCTGGAGGGAAAGCCTGATATATGCTGGCCTGGAAAAGTAAAGTACTTCGCCTTGAGCTCAGGCACTTCGGAGGCTGCTAGCAAATACATACCCATTACCAATGAATTGATGCGTGGCAACAAGATCATCATGATCAAGCAATTGCTTTCCTTGCGTTCCTACGATAACATTCCCTGGAAATCAGTCGGCAAAGGTTACCTGATGTTGGGCGGTAGCACAGAATTGCAAGAGGGACCCGGCTATTTTGCTGGAGACCTTAGCGGCATCACGGCTAAAAGAGCCCCGATTTGGTTTGCACCTTTTTATAAACCGGGAAAAAAAATTGCTAAGACAAAGGATTGGAACGAAAAATTAGAGGCCATCGTAGAACAGGCTCCCAACTGGGACATCGGCTTTGTGGTGGGGGTACCCGCCTGGATTCAAATGTGCATGGAGATGGTTATTCAACGGTATAAGCTCAATAACATTCATGAAATTTGGCCCAACCTCGCCTTTTTTTGTCATGGTGGTGTTGCCTTCGAGCCCTACAAAAAAGGCTTTGAAAAACTATTAGGCAAACCCCTCACCTACATTGAAACTTACCTTGCTTCCGAAGGATTCATCGCCTATCAAGACAGACAATACCCCGATGGCATGCGCCTGGTATTGAATCAGCACATCTATTTTGAATTTGTACCTTTTGATGAACAAAACTTTGATAGTGCCGGAAATTTAGTGAGCAACCCCATTTCACTCTCCATCGATGAAATTCAAGAGGGAAAAGATTATGCCATCTTGATTAGTACCTCTGCAGGTGCCTGGCGCTACCTCATAGGAGACACCATTAAGTTTGTAAATAAAGAAAGATCTGAGATTATCATAACCGGAAGAACCAAGCATTTCTTGAGTCTTGTTGGCGAACACCTGAGTGTAGACAACATGAACAAGGCCATACAAACAGCTTCGGAAAAACTAAATATATCAATTGCTGAATTTACAGTAGCCGGTTTACCTGTAGATGGCTTTTTTGGCCACCAATGGTATATTGGAACGGACGACAAGATCGATACCGTTCTTTTAAAAGAAAAAATAGACGAAACACTGAAGGAAATAAATGACGACTATGCGGTTGAGCGGAAAACTGCTTTAAAAGATGTTTTTGTACAAGTGCTGCCCGAAAAAACATTCATGGATTTCATGGAAATAAAAGGCAAGGTAGGTGGACAACATAAATTCCCACGGGTATTGAGTGGTTCGCTTTTAGAAGAGTGGAAGACCTTTATTAAAAACAAGGCTTAATCTAATTTATGCTGGAATCCATTATCAAAGGTTTTGGCTTAGGGATGATTCTTGCTATTTCAGTGGGACCAGTCATTTTTACCATTTTAAAGCAAAGCCTAAACAATGGACAAAAAGGTGGCTTTAGTTTTGTAGCTGGGGTTTGGTTCAGTGATATTCTGTTGGTATTTATCAGCAATATGTTTTCAACCTTGGTGATGAGCGCTCTGGCATTCAAATCCACCATTGGTTTTCTTGGCGCAGCCTTTGTTATTTCATTAGGCATTTATTCCCTCTTTTTCAAGAAGGTCTATTTTGGAGAAGATAAAAATGTTGTGCTTATTCAGTTTGGCAAGAAAGCAATTACCAAAGCTTTTATGTCTGGATTTCTCATCAACACGCTTAACCCGAGCGTTTTACTTTTCTGGCTCATCAACGCTACCGCATTTGCCGCAAGTAATACCGTAACTGAAAGAATTGTAATTTTCAGCGTATGTTTGGGTGTGAATATTTTAGCAGATATTTTTAAAGTACTGCTTGCTGCAAAAGTGCGTCACAGTCTAACACCACATAACATCAATATTATTAATAAAATTTCAGGTACGATTTTAATACTGTTTGGACTTGCCATTATTTACGGTATTCAATTCCTAAAAAACTAAGCCATGAAAAACTTTATTCAGCACTTCTTATTGCTACTGGTTTTGGGCGTTTTTTCAAAGCAGACATTTGCACAGGGCTCAGACATGGTAGTACTTAGAAAAGGGCCCGAAAAAACATTAAAGACCTATATCGCTGGCGCTCAAATACATTTTATTAGTATCGCAGGAAATGAAGTGGAAGGATCAATCAAAAAAATTGAACGTGACAGTATTTTCATACATACCTACGACTCAAGAGCTGCATATACCATGTGGGGTACCAGTTTTTGGGATACTGTTTCTGTAGGTTTATCTCGCTACCATATTTCTGAAATCAGAGATATCGTTAAACCTAAATCTGGTTTTGGGTTTGTTAAAAACGGCTATTTGTTTATGGTAGCCGGCATATCTTATGCCATACTGCATGTTGTGAATGCACCTATTTTGGACCAACCCATCCTACCCGGTCAATTGGCTATAGCTGGAGGCATTACTGCAACGGGTATTGTTTTAAATAGAATACACAAGAACACCGTCAGGTTGGGAAAGAAATACCATTTGCAATATATTTCCTTAAATTAATTCCACTTGTTACGGTTTATAAAAAAAGTATTCATCGGCTTTTTTCTTTTTCACCTTTTTTATTTGGTGATTTTAAAATTCGTAGATCCTCCAATCACCATCACACAGCTGAGCAGTGTTTTTAATGGAAATGGGTTTAACAGAACCCAGGTATCCCTAAAAGACATTTCTGTTCATGGCAGACTGGCTGTGATTGCATCTGAAGACCAGCTGTTTCCAGACCACAACGGATTTGACATAAAAAGTATTAAAAAAGCGCTTGCATACAATAAGAAAAAACCAGGAAGGGTTAGAGGAGCATCAACTATTAGTCAGCAAGTTGCCAAAAACGTTTTCCTTTGGCAAGGCCGAAGCTGGATAAGAAAAGGATTGGAAGTCTATTTCACATTCATGATTGAAATAATCTGGGGTAAAAAAAGAATACTTGAGGTCTACCTCAATGAAGCAGAAATGGGCAAAGGCCTATTCGGTATCGAAGCTGCATCTAGAAAATACTTTAACCACAATGCGTCAAAATTGACAAAGTCGGAAGCCGCTATGATTGCCGCTTCGCTCCCAAATCCGATTCGCTTTACTGTGAAACCACAATCGCGGTATGTTGCTAAAAAATACCCATGGGTAATGCGACAGATGAACAACCTTGATGGCGATCCTGATATAATGGCCATCATTCGGTAACGGAACGTTTCAATGCATAGGTTCTGCTGTTGATCGTGGGCTCTAAAAAACTTCCTTTCAATCCCCACCGCATGGTGTATTTTTTTTCTTCCAATGGTGGCAGTTGTAGCCTGAAATTGTGCCAGTATTCACTGTCGTGACCGATAATGCGACCGGTTGGCAAGAGCAAAGGATCTTGTTTTCCTGACCGGTAAATGATCAGTATGATCTCAGGGTGTTTTGCCATAGCCCTTTCCATGATTTGCCTGTTGCCATAGTTAAGTTTCAGTACCACATTGACAACTCCCTTCTCATCCATGCTCAAATCTCCTCCGTCTAATTGAACAGCACCAAAAGAGATAAAATCATCGGTGGTTTCTGCAGCCAGCTGCATGCGGGGAGTTTGAACAGAATCCTTCATGGCGGCGGCTCCCATCGATCCAAATACCATTACCCTCCGTCCTTGAAGCTGCTCCTCCATCGGCCAGAAATTATAATTGCTCCTGCGATAGCGGTGGGTATTGAGCGAGAAAGAGGTGTCTCCTGCGTAGAACCAATATTTGGAAGCCCGCTGATAAGAATTGGTGAAAACAACGGGCAAACCATTGGCTTTTTTCTTGATGGCAGCTGCCCATTCCTTGTTCTGGTGAAACTCATCTTTGGGCATGAACGGTAGGGCCTGAATATCGAGGATCATGTAAATGCGAACAAGCAACACCAAGGCAATGGAATAAGGAAGCAACCGATAGATCCAGCGGGCCTTGCTCTTGTTTTGGCTGAGGTATTGGTAAGACAATACAATCAGTGGCGCCATCAGCAGGATGGTCCAATTGGCCTCGGTTCGGCTCCTGAAAGAGGAAAGGAAAAATAAAATATACGTGCCAATTACCGACCAATACATGGCCTTTTCAGTAGCATTGGCATACCTGTTTTTCAGGGCCGCCCAAATGATGAGCCATCCCACCAATGGCCCGGTCAACAGCAGTTGACCAAGCAAATAATCTGCTGTAAAGGATGGCTTATACGGCGGCGAGAGCCTTTCAAAAAGATGGTAGTTGATGGAAGGAAGACCATGCAGGATTTGCCAGATGACATGGGGCATGAAAAGCCCTACAGACAAGAGAATCACCAACAAACTTTTCCATCTTGCCAGGATGGATGGATTGGAAATAATGGTGAAAAAAATAATCAGGATGCCATGGTATTTGCTGTAGAGCAACAAAGCGATAACAATGGCCAAATAGATGGCACTCATCCATGAGTTTTTCGTGGTATAGTTTCGGTAAGTCAAGAAAAACAAGGCTGTAAAAAACAAGAGGGGGATATCGGGCACTGCAATAATTCCACCAATTTGAAGGACCGCCATATTGAGGACAAGCGCATAAAAAAGTTTCTGGTCTTTCGGTTGGGTTAGCTTTTCAATCAAAAAAATTGAGGCTGTCCCCATCAACACCACAAGTAATCGAACCCCTAATTCACCAGCAAAAACAAGGGTACCCAGTTTGATCATTACTGCAATCATGGGCGGATGATCAAAATATCCCCAGTCCATAAACTTGGCATACACCCAATAATACGCTTCATCATCAAAAAGTTCAGTGCCAGCCGCTTGTACAAACGAAATTAAAAACCAAACTGAGTAAAATAATTGTCGCGTTGATGCTGTCCTTTTCATGTATACGCTAAGGTTTAAGCAACGTATTTATCCATTGCACTGTGCCGTCTATTCTTTCAGGATGCTGACCATTTACTTCAAACCATGGAGTACTCTGGTTAACCAAGAGGTCTTTATATTGGTGGTACAAGGTTTCACGGGTAGCCAGATCTGCATACTCCCTCAATTCATC
>JBFYPP010000083.1:0-8148 GCA_041303255.1 Chitinophagia bacterium
CAACATGCTCGCCTACATAAGAGAATGCGGCGATGTATACATCCTTGCCAATTTTTGCAGACGGATGGATGAAGACCGGCTCTTCAATTCCAACCAGTTGTTTCGCTTTCATTTGTTGGTAATACTGCATGAGCACTGCAAAAGAGGAATAGGCATCCTTTACTCTGATAAGTGTAGCGCTTACATTTTCCTTCAGTTCCATCTGTTCCCCAATGATTATGATGCCAGCTGAGGTACTGTACAAATAATCCTCGTATTTGGAATTGGCTAGAAAAGCCAAGTCTGTTTTGCCAGCTTCTTCAATTTTTCCAAAGCCACTGACGGTGGTTTGGGGGTCCCCTTCAATTTTTCCCTGTATGAGTGCTGCTATTTGTTCGGCTGAAAATTGCATATTGTTAATTACGTGTGTTGGGTAACAAAAATGTTTCCAACAAGTTTGGTCATTGTTCTTATTTGTTTAGACTAACCCAATGGGGTTTGGTAAAAACAAATGTAGAATTTTTTTACAGGATGGGATAAGTTTTGGTGGATGAGCGGTGAATCTACCTGAGAAATATCTTTAACATCCCCATTTTTAAACAGGATGTTTATTCGCTCATTGTTGGGGTTATAAAGACTGTTTTCTGCTTCCCCGGTAAATACCAGAAAATTGGCATCTTCTTGGGATATGGAAAGCTGGTTTGCAATGGCCTCTCTTTTTTCAAGTACTTCTTCAAAGGTGATCTGCTCGTTTTGGAGTCTTAGCTTCAGTAATTTTCTATTTAAAAGTGCGTTGCATAAAATGGATAGGACTTGATCTTTATGGTGTCTCCATTTTTTGATGATACTGATAACGTCACTGTCGTCTAACATGCAAAATTTTTCCAATTCACTCCGATCGACTTTATTGAGGTTACCAAACAACAAGTGGCTTAATTCATCATTGTGGTCTACGGTATGATCTCCTTTTTGATACAACCAGTTTGCGCGCTCTAAAATTTTCACCAAGGTCATTTCTGCACTCAAAACAGTTTTGTGTTGGTACACCTGCCAATACATCAATCTTCTGGAGACCAAAAATTCCTCAATGGTATAAATGCCTTTTTCCTCTACCATCAGTTCGCCTTGGTGTACGGTAAGCATTTTTAAAATGCGGTCGCAGCCAATCATTCCTTCAATTACACCAGAGAAAAAACTATCTCTTGTTAGGTAATCCATTCTATCTACGTCCAATTGCCCACTAATCAATTGGTGTAAAAACTTTTTTGGGTAACTGTTTTTAAAGATATCGATGGCGGTTCGAAGCTTTCCTTGCATTTCCATGTTCAACTCTTCCATGATCATCATGGACAGTGTTTCATGTCCGAGGTTTTTCACCAACAACGATTCCAATGCATGTGAAAACGGACCATGTCCAACATCATGGAGTAAGATGGCAATTTTTGCACCCTGTTCCTCTTCTTCAGTAATCTCTACCCCTTTTTGTTTCAATTCAAAAAGGGCGCTTTGCATCAAATGGTAAGCACCCAACGCATGGTGTAGGCGTGAGTGAACAGCTCCTGGATAAACCAAATAAGACATGGCCATTTGGTTGATCCTGCGTAACCGCTGAAACCAGGGGTGTGAAATGATTTCATAAATAAGTGGGTCACTTACTGTTACAAACCCATGAACGGGATCGTTAATGATCTTTCTGAATGGCATTCCTTCGATTTGTTAAAATTAATTTATCTAAAAGCAAAGGTATGAACCCGTTCAGGGATTCGCTAACTTTATTCCAGTTCCTCATCGGTTTTTTTCAACTATTTTCAATGGCAATTGCAACGGTTATGTGGGTGGATGATGAAATTGATATCCTTGAAGCGCACAAACGTTTTTTGGAAATGAAAGGGTATGCCATAATTACATTCACCAATGGTTTTGATGCCGTAGATTTTCTTCAACAGCATCAAGTAGATCTATTGTTGATTGATGAATCTATGCCGGGCATGAGTGGCTTGGAAACCGTTTCCAGGGTAAAAAAAATACATCAACATTTGCCCATTGTGTTGGTTACCAAAAATGAGACGGAAAGTTTAATGGACGAAGCCATTGGGTCACAAATCACAGATTACCTTATCAAACCAGTGAATCCCAATCAAGTGCTTTTGGCATTGAAAAAAATCCTCGATAACAAAAGACTGGTTGCCGAAAAAACAACCGCTTCTTATCAATTGCAGTTCAAGAGCATGCTAGAAGACCTAGATGGGGCACCCAATCACCAAGATTGGATAAAGATTTACAAGCAACTTACTTTTTGGGAGTTAGAAATGGAAAAAAGCGAGAGTGCTGAAATGATGGAAGTGCATTTGGCACAAAAAAAAGAAGCTAATCTTTCTTTTTATAAATTTATTACCCGCAACTACAGTTCATGGATTCAGGTAAATGACCAAGGCGCTCCTCTAATGAGTCATTCACTTTTTAGAGAGAAAGTCTTTCCATTACTGCAAAAATCCTCACCAGTAGTTTGGGTTGTTTTGGATAACCTTCGCTTTGATCAGTGGAAAGTGATTGAACCTCTTTTGAGTGAAAGCTTTAAGATGGTAGAAGAGGACTGCTTCTACTCAATTTTGCCAACGGCAACCCACTATTGCAGAAATGCATTGTTTGCGGGGGAAATGCCAGCCCAGATTGAAAAAAATTTCCCAGATAAATGGATGAAAGATGAGGATGAGGAAGGGAAAAATACCCATGAGTCCTTTTTTATAGGAGAGCAACTTAAGCGGTTAAGAAGAAGTGATATTGACTTCTCCTATCAAAAGATTGTTACCCATGCCGATGCAGTTAAGTTAGCTGAGCACGCATTGGATTTACTCAACCACGCACTTTCTATTGTGGTGTATAATTTTGTAGACATGATGAGCCATGCCCGCACTGAGTTGGATGTGCTCAAGGAACTTGCATCTGATGAAGTTGCTTATCGAAGCCTAACCAAAAGTTGGTTTTTGCATTCACCCTTGTTATCGGCACTAAAAAAAATTAGTGAAAGGAAATGTACTGTGGTTTTGTGTACCGACCATGGAAGCATTCAAGTAAAATCGCCTATAAAAATTGTGGGGGATAAACAGACCACGAGTAACCTGCGTTATAAACATGGACGAAATCTTGATTATGATGCTCGAGAAGTTCATGCCTATCGTGATCCGCAAATTGTAGGATTACCTAAATCTACAGTCAACAGTTCATTTGTGTTTGCAGGTGGTCAAGACTTTCTCTGTTATCCAAACAACTTTAACCATTTTGCCACGCTGTATAAAAACACATTTCAACATGGAGGAATTTCCATGGAAGAGATGATTGTACCGGTTGTTCGATTAGAAAGTAGATAGCAGCTGGATTATTAACAAGAAAACGCAAAAATGTTCACAACTAATACCAATACTAGCCAATAAGGATTTTCTCAATCAGTAAATTTGTAAAAATAAATTCATGAAGCTGAAATTTACACCTGCGTTCCTTGAGAAGTTGGAGAAGATTGTTTCGGAAGCAGGATATATTCTGAGATACGAACGGGGCACATTTCAAAGTGGATACTGCGTATTGGAATCAAGAAAAGTAGTTGTTCTGAATAAGTTTTTACAAACGGAAGGCAGGATCAATACACTTATAGATTTGTTGTCTATTCTGAATATAGAACCAGACCACATCAGCATAGAAAGCAGAAAGATCTATGAGGAAGTGATGGTTAAGCCGGAAGCTGAAGCAAAGCATGAAGAGGCTGTTTAGTTGTTTAACTTATTTATATATTTTATTTGTCAACCACCATTGAATTTCTAGGAACAGGTACCAGTAGTGGAGTCCCGATGGTGGCATGCACATGTGCAGTGTGTAAATCGACTGATAAAAAGGACAACCGCCTACGCTGTAGTGTACTCATCAAATCTGCCAATACTACTGTGGTCATTGATACCACTCCAGATTTTAGGTATCAAATGTTACGCTCATCTGTTGATCAATTGGACGCTGTAGTTTTTACCCATTCACACAAAGACCATATTGCAGGATTGGATGATGTAAAAGCATTTAATTTTATCCATCAAAATGCAATGCCTTTGTTTGCCAATGAGGAAACGGCAAAAGCAATTCAACGAGATTTTTATTATGCTTTTGCCGATAAAAAATATCCTGGTGTTCCTGCACTGGAGTTGCATATAAAACAAAGTGAATTGTTTTCAATTGGGGATTTGAATTTTCAACCCATACAGGTAAGGCACCTAAATATGGGTGTTACAGGGTATCGAATTGGCGATTTCACTTACATAACAGATGCCAATTACATCGATGACCATGAAAAACTAAAAATCAAAGGATCAAAAGTGTTGGTATTGAACGCACTTCGAAAAGAAAAGCATCTTTCTCATTTTACCCTGCAAGAAGCAATTGATCTTGCAACTGAATTGCAAGTCCCCAAAACCTATTTCACTCACATTAGTCACCAAATGGGATTGCATGCTCAAGTGTCAAAAGAACTACCAACGGGTATTCAACTGGCCTATGATGGGCTGATCATTTCAATGGAATAAAACTGCGAATTTGCTGTGTTTTTCTCATGATCTTATACCAACTGTGGTATAAGTTTATCTGGTGAAACTCAAAGAATACCTATCAGATTACTTCGTTTTTTCCAAAAAAGAACGACTCGGGGTTTACATTATTTCCATCATCACCCTATCTGTTTGGGCCATTCCCTATTTTCTATCGAAGGAAGAGAAAATTGAAAATATTTTTCATGTAACCCAAGTACAAATTGACAGCGCTGTAGAGATTCTTCATTCACGTAATCAGCAATACGCAAGAGCTAATCATTTACAAACTGCAAAAAAGAATTGGTCTGGTTATGATGCCAAGTATCAAAAGAGCAGCCATCCAATAAATAGCAATAACCAATACAGCCCTAAACAAGTGGACTTTAAACCCATTGATCTTAACGAAGCCGATAGTTTTGCGTTGGAAAAGCTGCCAATGATAGGAGAAAAACTATCTGCCCGTATCATTAAGTACCGCGACAAACTGGGTGGATTTATTGCTGTTGTGCAATTGAAAGAAGTATATGGTTTGTCTGATTCTACTTATGGAATAATTGTAGACAAGGTCTTTGTAGAAAAACAATTTAAGCCCCGTAAGGTGCTTATCAATAAAGTAGATTATGCTGAGCTAAGAAAACATCCTTACTTAAGTCATGCTTTTATAAAACTGGTATTGGCTTATAGAAATATACACGGAGCTTATGCTGACTTGGATGCAATTAAGCGAGTTCAACAAATAGACCTGGAGGTAGTAAGAAAGATGGAAGCCTATCTTTCTTTTGAAAATTAGTCTAAGAAATCTTCTTCTTGTTTCGGGGCATACTTATCAAACAGCTTGTCTATTGCTCCGCCAAATACAGGAAATTTTCTTTTTGCAAATTCTTTAATGATGCGGACAGCTTCTAGGGCCTGTTTTTCACTTATCCCCGCCTCCTTCATCAATTGGTCAATCAATTCTTTCATGACTTATGCAACCTTGAGCATGCTCATTTTTGAATTTTCAAATTTCGCTTTTGCGTATTCAGCCGTTAATTTAAATTCTTTTTTATCTGTAGAGGGCAACTCAAACATGGCATCAGTAAGCATACTTTCACAGATGGAGCGCAGTCCCCTTGCTCCTAACTTAAATTCAAGTGCTTTTTTTACCATGAAATCTATTACCTCATCTTCAATGCTGAGCTCAATTCCTTCTAAGCTGAACAGCTTTTTGTATTGTTTGAGTAAGGCGTTTTTGGGTTTAATCAAAATAGAGCGCAAGGTTTCTTCGTCTAGCGGATCAAGAAATGTAACCACAGGCAGTCTTCCCAATAATTCTGGAATTAAGCCGAAAGATTTAAGGTCTTGTGCGTTTACAAATTTCAAGAGGTTGTTCTTCATTTCATCTTGTAAACCTTTGTTTACATTGAAGCCAATGGAGTTGGTATTTACCCTGCGGGCAATCAGCTTATCTACACCGTCGAACGCTCCTCCACAAATGAAAAGTATATTGTGTGTATTGATTTTAATCAACTTTTGGTCGGGGTGTTTTCTTCCGCCCTGCGGGGGCACCAGTACATCCGTTCCTTCTAACAATTTAAGTAAACCCTGCTGAACACCCTCTCCACTCACATCTCTGGTAATAGAAGGGTTATCGCTTTTTCTTGCAATCTTATCTATTTCGTCTATATACACGATGCCAGTTTCTGCAGCAGCCACATCATAATTGCAGACCTGAAGAAGTCGCGTTAATATGCTTTCTACATCTTCACCTACATATCCCGCTTCTGTGAAGACTGTGGCATCTACAATGGCAAAGGGCACGTTCAATAGTTTTGCTATGGTCTTTGCCAACAAAGTTTTTCCCGTTCCGGTTTCACCTACCATGATCACATTGCTCTTTTCAATTTCTACTTCTTCTAACTCTTCGTCCTTTTTAGCACGCTTGGTTTTTTCGGCAGTTTGATTCAGGCGTTTATAGTGGTTGTATACCGCAACGGACAATATTTTTTTTGCATCATCTTGGCCAATCACATATTCGTCTAAGCTTTTTTTCAAATCGACGGGCTTCTTTACTTTGAGCTTGTAACCCGAGTTTGCAGTTTCCGTGCTATCCACTTCTTGTAACACAATTTCTTTTGCATGTTCTACACATCCCTCACAGATATGGCCTTCCTGACCCGCAATGAGGATTTTTACCTCATCTCGGTTTCTGCCGCAAAATGAACAATGCAAAGTGGACTTGGCCATGGTCTTTATTTTTAGAAATTACAGTTCGCTTAATATGCCATCAACAATACCGTAGGTAAGCGATTCCTCTGCCCCCATCCAATAGTCGCGGTCAAAATCTTTCATTACCTTCTCAAAGGTTTGTCCGCAGTTGTCAGCCAATATCTGAGCACCCAACGCTTTTATTTTTCTGATTTGTACTGCCATGATTTCAAGATCTGCTGAAGTGCCTTGTCCGCCTCCAGAAGGCTGATGAATCATCACTTCACCGTGAGGGAAAATATAGCGCTTGCCTTTTGCACCACCACTCAAAAGGATGGAACCCATTGAAGCGGCCATACCCATACAAATGGTAGATACGGGAGATTTGATCATTTGCATGGTGTCGTAAATGACCATGCCGCTAGTTACAACACCACCCGGACTATTGATATAAAATTTAATTTCTTTTCCAGGATCGATCATATCAAGATACATCAATCTGGCAGTGATATCCTTGGCGGATTTATCATCTACAACTCCCCATAAAAATATCTTGCGTTCTTCGATGAACTTTTTGTCGAAACGTGCAGACGAAACCATGTTTTCCATTGGGTTGGAATTCTCTTTGGGTTCTTGTTCTTCGTCCATTCTTGCAGGAAACACTTGCTTCATTTTCATAGCGGGCATTTTATGCGTTCTTCTTTTTCTTGGGATTCAATAACAAAACTTCGTCAACTAGTCCGTATTCCTTGGCTTCCAAGGAAGTCATCCAGAAATCTCTGTCAAAATCTGCAGCAATTTTATCAACGGGTTGTCCGCTATGGATAGAAACCACATCATACAATTCCTGTTTCAATTTTTTAACCTGAGATACGGTAATTTCAATATCACTTGCTTGTCCGCCTGCACCTGCACTCGGCTGGTGCATCATGATGCGTGAATGTTTTAATGCTGTTCTTTTCCCAGGGGTTCCTGCGCACATTAAGACTGCAGCCATGCTGGCAGCAACGCCAATGCAAATGGTAGAAACATCGGGAGTAACATACTGCATGGTGTCATAAACACCTAAGCCGGAGTATACAGAGCCCCCCGGACTATTAATATACATTTGAATATCGCGGGTTCTATCAGTACTGTCTAAAAACAGCAATTGTGCAGTAATGATGTTGGCAACTTCATCAGTAATGGGATAGCCCAAAAAGATGATACGGTCCATCATCAACCTACTGTACACATCCATCACGGCTACATTCATGGGCCTTTCCTCAATGATGTTTGGGGTGAGGTTGGTTACCATGTGGTTGGTATATCCATGAAGTGTATTACTGGAAATCCCTCTTTCCTTGATCGCAAATTTTTCAAACTCTTTTCCAAGATTCATATATAGGGCTTTAAGATGAGCAAATTACTACAAAAA
>JBFYPP010000084.1:0-8148 GCA_041303255.1 Chitinophagia bacterium
AAAAGGTACAGTCGATGCAAGACAAAGTCAAGAAAAAATAAGTTTATGCGCACCATCTTCCTCATTTTTTTCTTAGCAACAACGTTTGTTGTAGCCGGACAAAAAAGGTTGTCTGAAGGAAGCATGACGTTTTCAGTAATCAACCTCAAAGCAGGAAAGCCAGAGGGAGATACCTTGTCTTCAATACATTATTTCAAAGGAGCACACCTAAGAACCGATTTGGTTGGTAGACTGGGAAAAGCAGTCACCATCTATGATACAAGAGAAACCAAGGGCGCCATCATTCGTGATTTTGGTTCTCAGAGAATCTTGATTCCACTCAATGAAACTGCTTGGGACGATAGAAATTCATGGTCTGCAAATTCGGTTATTGAGTATCTGGCACAAGAACAATTGTTGCTGGGATATCCCTGTAAAATGGCCAGGTTGACCATGGTGAATGGAGCTGCTATTGAAGTAATGTATACCAATGAAGTAAAACTGGAAAATACAAATACAGAGTTTCAGTTTGGAGATTTACCCGGACTGGTATTGGCATATACCTATACCAAAGGAGATATTACCGTTATGTACAAACCTGTGTCGTTGAATTTTGATCCAGTGCCAATACAAAAATTTGATATCCCGAATTCAGGTTATCGATTGCTTGATTACAAGGAAAGCAAAAATTAAAAAAGATTATTGTTGGGGCTTCTGCGGGGTCTTGAACTTGTTCAAAACCGACTTATTCTTATAAGGAAGAATGTAAGTAATGTTTCCTTTTTGATAGGTAATGATGGAATTGAAAGAATTGTCTTTCCCCATTCTCTTGAAACCAAACGAACGATTATCACGGTAAGAAAAACCAGAACCCAAACTAAGACTTAGGTTCTTTTTCATGTTGGAGTAAGCAGCCTTGGATGATTTTGATTTTGAAACAATGCCATCCACTGCGAATACAGTTATTGATATACATAATAAGGCCATCAGCGTAAGGACGCTATTGTTGATGGTCGTTTTGTATCTTTTTTGTGCATTCATTAAGACAAAATTAACATATTTTTCCAACTTACCAACATTTTGTTGCTTTTTATACATATTAGTAACGAATTGCGAAAGAAATTGTTGCAACCATCACCTGTTTTGATTCCTGATTCGTTAATTTACACCAACACTTGTACAATGCCTGAATATTCCCGTTTCTCTGAAAATGACGATCTACAAGAGTTGCTTTCTGTATATGAAAGACTCCGCTCTGGGAATGGGTCTGGTTTTTTGAGCGAAGAGTCTTTTGAACGGATCGTTGATCATTTTGATGACCAAGATGCAATCCCAAAGGCCATAGAAGCAGTAGAGCTTGGTATTCAACAGTTTCCCTATTCCTCTTCTTTGTTGGTTAAGAAAGCCGATTTGCTCATTGCCACTAGGCAATACAATCGAGCACTTTCCTTGCTGGACAAGGCAGAGATTCTGGATAAAAACGACATTGATATTTATATACTCCGAACGGATGCCTACTTGGCACTCGATCAGCAATCCAAGGCAGTTACTTTACTTGAAGAAGCCATAAAACAGTTTGATGGTGATGACAGAATCGACTTGTTGTTCGAATTGGCGGATGTATATGATGACTACGAAGCTTTTGAGAAAATTTTCGATTGTCTCAAATTGATCTTGGATTATGATCCCAATAATGAAGAGGCTTTGTATAAAATTTGTTTCTGGACAGACTTCACGGGAAGAAATGAAGAGAGTATTCGTTTGCACTTAAATATCATTGAAGAATTTCCATACAACGACTTAGCATGGTTTAATCTTGCTGCAGCATACCAGGGGTTGAAATTATTTGAAAAAGCAATCGATGCCTATCAATATGCAATCGCTATTAATGAGAAATTCGACTATGCTTATCGCAACTTAGCCGATGCCCAAATGCGCTTGCGCCGCTATAAAGAAGCCATTGAGAGTCTGGAGAAAGTAATTGAGCTGGCAAGACCCGAAGACTTGATTTACCAGGCCATTGGCTATTGTTATGAGAAGATTAATAACTTTGCGCAAGCCAGATTTTATTACAGAAAAGCATCTCACCTCAATCCGGATAATGCAAGGTTGTATATTAAGGTAGCCCGAACGTACATGAAAGAAAACAAGTACCAGCAGGCTGTAAAATACCTCGATATGGCTTTGCGTATAAAACGTCTTGATCCTGATTTCAATTTAATTATGGGCGAGTGTCATATGAAATTGGGGAAGTACAAAGATGCGGTACACTATTTTTTGGCCGTAGTACAGGCAAAGCCAAAAAGCATTAAGGGCTGGGAAGCCCTCATAAGATCTTTATTTGAAGCAGGTCATTATGCCGAAGCTGAAAAGCAAATTCAACAAGCGCAATTAAAGTTAGGGCAAAAGCCAGTGTTTTCTTTTTATGAAAGTGCGGTACTACTTGCCTTGGGGAAAACAAAACCAGGGTTTGTATTGCTGGAAAAAACAATCGAACTCTACCCTAAACAGCTTAAGCTATTTCTTAAATTATTCCCATCCTCTGTAAAGTTTCCCCAAGTAGTTGAATTGCTTTTAAAGTCGAAACGCAGAAGGCGACTTTAGACATTTACTTATTGGTTTATGTAATCTCTACTTCGTTTCGTATTTTTGCAACAAATCTCAACAGAATATGAATTTTAATTTATCTCAAATGCCCATGAGGCTGCCAAAGCCACGTGTAGAGGGACTCACCATGGTAATGGATAAGGGGTTGACCATCCAGGAGGCAACAAGCTTTATTGAAAATGCAGTACACCATGTTGATATTGTAAAATTAGGTTTCGGTACAGCTTATGTAACACCCAAGTTGAGAGAGAAAATAGAATTGTATCAATCTGCAGGTATACCTGTTTATTTTGGCGGTACCCTCATGGAGGCTTTTTTAATTAGAAATCAACTCAATGATTACATCTCACTTTGCAAAGAATATAACATCTCTTATATGGAAGTAAGTGATGGGTCAATCACAATACCACATGCTGAAAAGTGCGGGTATATTGAAAAATTATGTGCAATAGGTACCGTGTTGAGTGAGGTAGGTAGTAAAGACGCTGCGCATATTATTCCTCCCTATAAATGGATCGAACTTATGCGTGCTGAATTGAGTGCTGGAGCTACCTATGTGATTGCTGAAGCAAGAGAAGCGGGTAACGTGGGTATCTATAGAGGAAGTGGTGAGGTAAGGGAAGGCCTGGTGCAAGAAATACTTACACAAATACCAGGGGAAAAAATTTTATGGGAAGCACCCCAAAAAGCACAACAATTGTATTTCATTGAGCTATTGGGAGCGAATGTAAATCTTGGCAATATTGCACCATCAGAAATTATTGCCCTTGAAGCCATGCGCATTGGATTGCGTGGAGATACCTTTAGTTTGTACTTAGATAAGTAAATGCAAAACAGATGGTAGAATACGGACTAATAGGTTTTCCTTTGAGTCACTCCTTTTCCAAAAAATATTTTACAGAAAAATTTGAGAGGGAATCCATTCTTGAATGCAGCTATGAATTATTTCCGCTAGAAAACATTGATCATCTTCCGTTGCTTCTCAAGCAACACAGCAATTTAAGGGGGTTGAATATTACGATTCCATATAAGCAACAAGTGCTTCAGTATTTAGATGTGCTGACCCCTGTAGTTGAAGAAATCCAAGCCTGCAATTGTATTAAAATGCAAGATGGAAAATTGGTGGGATACAATACGGACGTGATTGGTTTTGAACAAACGCTGGAAAGAAAATTAGCACCTCACCACAAGCAAGCATTGGTCTTAGGCACTGGTGGTGCAGCCAAGGCAGTGCATTATGTTTTAAAAAAGAAGGGGATAAACTACCTTCAAGTAAGTAGAACAAAGCGCGATGACATCATCAGTTATGCGGAGCTTAACCCGGAAATACTAGAAACACATACCCTTATTATTAATACATCTCCATTGGGCATGTATCCCGCAGTAGAGGAGGCGCCAGAAATTCCATATGGTTGTCTAGGTGCAAGGCATTATTTGTATGACCTTGTGTACAACCCAGCAAAAACCAGGTTTCTTGCAGAGGGAGAGCGAAGAGGAGCTGCCATTGAAAATGGAGCTGATATGCTGGTGATTCAGGCAGAGGCTTCTTGGGACATTTGGAACACTGTTTAATTTATTGAACTTGAGCCGCAGAAAGGAGTAATGATTTGATTTCTTCCGGTATCGACTTTACTTTTCTTTCTTTATAGTCAAAGCAGACCATGTTGCTTTTTATGTTTGCTGCTGTGATAGACTTACCTTCTCTGTTCGTTTTCACTTGGTAATAACATTCAAAAGCTGCTCTCGTAGGCGCAGAAATAGACAAGTGGACTTCTATGGACTCGTCTATAAAAAGTTCAGTTAAATATTCAACATGTGTTTCTGCAAGAATGAGTCCGTATGCACCAAAGTTCAGCTCCGAACATCCTAGCGATTTTAAGAACGCTAATCTGGCTTCTTGTGCAAAAAGAAGATAGCGTTCGTTTCCAGCATGACCAGCATAATTAACATCTACTTCTTTTATTTGAAGATGGATTACAAAACAAGCGGGTGTTGGAGGAAGTATTTTATTTCTTGGCATTTAATTTGAGAATTGCTTTTTTGTAGAATCTTTCAAGGTAAGCGAATCGGTAGAAAGAGAAAGTTTGCTTTCCACAACTGCTGCTTTTGTACCAGGACCTCGCAAAGCATCATTTAAAGAATTCCGAAAAGGTTCACTGAAGGATGCCAAGGCGATAACACCGATTACGATGGCGGCAGCGGCGTATCTTATCCAGCTTACTGCAGTTGCATAATTCGATTTCATAGGAATTGTATTTCCCTGGACTTTTTTTAACTCTTTTGAAATCGCATCCCAACTTTGTTCAGGCGGGGGAACTGCAAAGTCTTCCAAGCCGTCTTTTATTTTTTTATTCCATTCCATGTGCATGCTTTTCATGGTTTTTTATTTTCTCCTGTAACCAGGCTTTTGACCTTGCAAATTGAGACTTGCTCGTACCCTCGCTGATTTTCAACATACCCGCAATTTCTTTGTGTGAGAATCCTTCTATGGCAAAGAGGTTAAAAACCGTTCTGTAGCCATTGGGAAGTTCACTGATCAATTTCACAATATCATCAGCAGCCATTTTATCGAGGGCTGTCAAGTCTTTATTTGTAACACCTTCTTCATGGGCTTCTTGTATTTCATAGGTGTTGTTTTTCTTTCTATAATGTTCAATTGCCGTGTTTACAAAAATTCTTCTCATCCACCCTTCGAATGAGCCTGAGCCTTTGAATTTGCTTAGGTTGCTAAATACTTTTATAAATCCATCTTGCAGTATGTCCTTTGCATCTTCCGTATTGTGGGCATATCTTAGACAAATACCATACATTTTAGCTGAGAATTTTTCATACAGCATTTTCTGCATGGATGCTTCGTTTTGCAGGCAACCTCTTATTAAGTCGCTATCATTTGGATATTGGTTGCTTGACATTTAAAATTTGTTTGTTGGTGGTTCATTGAAATGGTGCAGAAATTCTACCATTTTAGAAACAGCAATTTTACGGTGACTAATTTTTGCCTTTATGTGTTGGTCCAGTTCCGCAAAAGACTGCACATAGCCATCTGGGATAAAAACAGGGTCGTATCCAAAGCCATTTGTTCCTGCGGCGGCTAAAGAAATTGTTCCAGCGCATTTTCCTTCAAAAAAATATTCTTTGCCGTTCAAAATTAAACAAATGCAAGTGGTGAAACAAGCCTTTCTATTGGACTGCCCATTCAGTTCAAGCATTAATTTTTTTATGTTATCGTCTGCATTGGCTTCTTCTCCTGCATAGCGCGCAGAAAAAACTCCAGGCGCCCCATTCAGGGCTTCCACTTCTAATCCAGTATCTTCTGAAAAACAATTTTCATTGGTGAGCTGAAAGATTGTCCTGGCCTTTTCAATGGCATTTTCTTTGAGTGTATGATGAGGCTCAGGTATTTCGATTTCAATACCCGCATCTTTTAATGTGGTTATTTGGTAATCGCTTCCTAAAATAACCCGTATTTCTTCTGCTTTGTGTTTGTTGTTGGAAGCAAAAATGATATTTTTCATGAAGGAAAAATTTGCTTTAACTTTTGCCAGAGTTGCATTTTCATTTGTTTGTCTATTTCCAAAGCATCTAAAGTTGGCGCATGCAAGTATTGGACACCTTGGAAAGATTGAATTTGAAACAAAGGAAAATGAATGGGGAGCCCAACATGAGCTGGGTCTAGTCCGAATAAAATCACTTTAGTAGCCTGTTGGGCCTCAACCATAGCAAGAAATGAGGAATGCAATTGTTCTTGGTCGGTGCAAATCAACAATTGAGTTGGGTCTAATTTGCATGCCGATATAATCGCATTCAGCAAGACTTCTTTTTCAGGTTTCAATTTATTTTCTAAGGTAGCAATGCAAATAAGTACGTCTTTTTTTACGTGTTCAGCGGGATTGCTATTTGTTTGAGTAGCGACAGCATCTTCGTTAAGATCAACCAAGTAAGTTTCTCTGAATAAGTTGGCTAAAACATGGTTGTGCAATACGATAGTATCTGTTGTGGCCATAAAATCACATTTCTTTGTTCATGCCCATTGATTTCGTTTCTTTGTGTAAATTTTTGAATATGCTACAAATGGACGAGATAAAGATAACAAAAGCGCCGACATCTAAGTTGCCGTCTGTGGATTTCAACAATTTGGGTTTTGGTAATTTTTTTACAGACCACATGTTTGTTGTTGATTACCGAGACGGTGAATGGGGAAATCCCGAAATCGTTCCCTATGGTCCAATTTCTTTTGAGCCTGCTTTGTCAGCTATTCATTACGGACAATCTATTTTTGAAGGCATAAAGGCCTATCGCATGAAAGATGGAAGTGCAGCCATTTACAGGCCTTATGAAAACATGAAAAGGTTCAATCGTTCTGCATTGAGAATGGAAATGCCTGAAGTGCCCGAGGAACTATTTATAGGAGGAATCAAAAAATTATTGCAAGTAGAAGACCAGTGGATCCCTCACGAAATAGAGCATGCGCTCTACATAAGACCCTTTATGTTTTCTACTGATCAAGTGATGCGTGTAATGCCTGCCACAACGTATAAATTCATGATTATTTTTAGTCCGGTTGGCGCCTATTATGCAGCACCAATGCGCCTTTGGGTAGAGCAAGAATTTGTACGCGCTGTTGAGGGCGGCGTTGGTAATGCCAAAACTGCTGGAAACTACGCAGCTTCCTTGCATCCCTTTGCGGTAGCCAAAAAGCGGGGATATGATCAAGTCTTGTGGACCGATGCACATAAGCACAAATATGTTCATGAGTGCGGTACTATGAATGTTTTTTTCTTGGTAGGTGGAAAACTTTTGACACCCGGATTAGATTCAGGGACAATTTTGGAGGGGGTAACGAGGGACAGTGTTATCCAAGTTGCAGGAGATTTGGGGATTGCTGTAGAAGAAAGAGATGTTTCAATTGATGAGTTGGTTGAGGCTTATCAGTCAGGAGAGTTTACAGAAGCCTTTGGGTCAGGTACAGCGGCCACTGTGGCCAAGATTGAGGAGATCAACTACCAAGATTTTATCA
Organism: Chitinophagia bacterium; assembly: GCA_041303255.1. GTDB lineage: Bacteria > Bacteroidota > Bacteroidia > Chitinophagales > Chitinophagaceae > Pollutibacter. The sequence continues at coordinate 7,604 of JBFYPP010000084.1, forward strand.
TGACCTTTAACCCCTTGAACCAACCTGTTGCAGATGCCCTAAAACAGCGCCTGACAGAGATCAGGGATGGCATCTTGCCAGACACCCGGGGGTGGATGGTAAAAGCAGATTCATAAAGGGGAACAAAAAAATGGCAAAGAGGCGTTTGGATTTTGAAAATTTACTCCTACCTTTGCCGTCCCGTTAAAAAAGGGTAGAATGCCTACAATACAACAGCTCGTAAGAAAAGGAAGAGAAATCATCAAGGCCAAGAGCAAATCTAGGGCTTTAGATGCTTGTCCGCAACGCCGTGGCGTTTGCACACGTGTATATACAACTACACCTAAAAAGCCAAACTCAGCTTTGAGAAAGGTAGCCAAGGTGCGTTTGACCAATAAGATTGAGGTGATTGCCTACATCCCAGGTGAAGGTCATAATTTACAGGAACACTCCATTGTGTTGATCAGGGGTGGTCGTGTAAAGGATTTGCCAGGTGTACGTTACCACATTGTGAGGGGAAGTTTGGATACTGCAGGTGTTAAAGACCGTAAGCAGAGCAGGTCAAA
>JBFYPP010000085.1:0-8112 GCA_041303255.1 Chitinophagia bacterium
TTACACCATGTAAATGTGAAATAACACTATCTTGTTGCACTGTTTTTAATGCAGGACCCTGTCTACCCGGAAAAGCTGTTTGACTGCCTACGCCACGCAAAAACATGGCTCTCAAGTCTGGTGTATTCGGACCCCCAATTAAACTTCTTAAATTATCATAATAAGTGCCAGCCGGAATAGCAGATCCATTACAAAGCAACCAGCCATTGGGTGCGACAGTCCCTATGAAAGGCATAATTGAACCAGTGGGTACTCCATTCTGTGCAAAAATTGCATAAGGTACTGCCTGAAGTTTTTCATTAGAGAAAACAATGTTACCAGAGGTTACTTTAAGGTAGGCCGACTGGTTACTGATGAGGTTGTATTGAGCCTGGTTAATATCTAATACATACGAAAAAACCCCAAAGTTATCCGTTCTCACTACCGCTGTTTTACTCAATATTGGAGTTTCAGTTGTAGACGCACCCACTAGATAATATATGGTAAATCCCATGTCTAATTGATCCACATTTGCCAATGCTTCATTTTTGTCGTCACGTGCTATGCCCTGAATAGAGATCCCAGACGACAAAACATTGGTTTGCGCGTTTGTGGCAAAAACAACCATAAACCCTAAAATGACAAATAAAAAAGCTTTAGTTTTTTTCATGATTTTGATTTGTATGTAATAAACGCTTTTTTCAGCTTTGTTAGTGCAGCTGCCTCAATTAAGAGCTATATTTGAACAGGATTTTGAATATTTGACACATGTTTTTAGACATATTATCGCTTCTGGTTGGGTTTTTGTGTCTTTTTGTAATGGTTTTAATACTTTTAAACAACAGAGCAAATCGCAAAACCAATATTTATATTGTTGTTATTTTATTCATAGCCGGATTGCAGCGTTTTGTAAATGCACTTGAAATTTTAGACTTCACATCAAAAGTTTACAGTCCACTCAAGCTCAGATTATCCTTGGCATTTTTTATCGTCCCAATTTACTACTTGTTTTTCCGAAGATTGATTTTGGTAAAACCCAACACCAAAACTGAGTTACTTCATTTTATCTTACCAACGGTGATTTTGATCATTGATATAGTAATCTTCCCTTTTCACGTATACAATTTGTTTTATTTAGGTTTTTCACTTTCTTATTTAGTTGCTACCCTTTTGTTGATATATAAGATGATTAATACAAAAAACCGTTCATTGTTAGATGAGGGATATTATAAGACTATAAGAAGCTGGACATTTTTAATGCTGTCGATAACCTTTTCACTATTTGTTTTTTCTAACTATTTTCTATTCAGTGAAAACAGGTCTCCGAATTTGCTTCTAAATTTTTATCGTTTTTCGTCTTTATTATGGCTTGTTGCTTTGATTTATATATTTAAAAACCCCATTCTAATTTTTGGAGAAAAGGTATTGCTGAACAGCATAAAGTCAAATGACCCGCAACGCTTTCTTATCTGGAGCCAAAAGCCTTTAAAAGCAATAGAAGAAAAGGATAAATTATTGTATACCAATATTTTAAACAATATAGACACCATTGTTATCCATATTCAAAATCTCCAAAAATCACCTACTGCGCTTTCTACAATTTCATTTACACCCGTAACTTTATCCAAGGAATTAAAAGTACCAAAAAGCCATTTAGAATTAATCTTCAAATACTATTGTCACTACTCGGTTAATGACTTTTCAAATCTGGTGAAGATCAATTACGCCATCATGCTTATAAATGATGGACATCTTGAAAAATATACAATTGAGCACCTAGGCACTGCCTGTTTGTTTAACTCCCGGTTTACTTTTTCAAAAAATTTTAAAAAATTTATCGGAGTGTCTGTTAGCGACTATCTAGACAATACAAGAGAAATTAATACTTTATAGTACATGCGGTTTTGTATTTTTGCGGCCTCATGGACACGCATTGATGGAAGACTATTTAGTAAAGCGACGTCATCTTCGAATGGCGATCATTTTGTAAATTTCGTCCCCAGTATTGGTTATAGAAGACATACAAGCAAAGACGTAATGTGGCGGATTAGCTTAACCCCTGTCGCCAATAAAAATACATTGATGCCATGGCTAGGCGCATCAATTGGAAAAAGATTTTAGAAGGATATTTTTGGCGGAAGACATTTAGATCACCGGAGGTAGTCCTGTATTTGGTATATTAAAAAGACCTGACTGCACGAACACTGTACATCTCGTACTTCAATTTGTAGTTCTGTTCTCCAGTCAAGAAATTCTGGTTCCAGGAAATGATATTATCGAGCTCTGTAGAACTCCAATAAACTTCATCCGAAATGCCTAGAACCTTTCTGTTTATTCGTAATTTATTCAGTTCGTCTTTTGAAGGTAAATACCAGTCAGAATACCCCCCTTGTTCTAAGTCTTTACAAAGTTTTGCAGCAATACCATTCGTATTACATCCCGCAAGAATATCCAATGTATTTGAATTTCCTTTCCCAATAGGGGCGCCATCGGAACCTGCAACCAGAATTCCAGCACATCCCCATTCGGCGGAAGTGGATACATCTGTAAGCGTAACAACTAGTCCATGTTGTACAGCAGAATCATAACCAGGATCACCGGCTTGAAAAATATAAGCAATTTTACCACCCAATGCAGATTCGCCAATGGCATATAATATGGTACTTGGCGAGTCTTTCCGCTTTACTGCAGGGGTTTGCTTGATTACATTTTCTCGATTGTCTCTTACCTCGGCTAAAAGCACCCCATCATTACTTGATTGGGCGATAGTGATTTTCGCAAATAGAATCAAACCAATGAAAATGAATTTTATAGCGTTGGGCATATGCGTTATTTCTAAAGTGATATAATTAGGACTTCTATAAATGTAGTTATTTCTATCCTCATTTATAGGTTAGCTAAAACATGATTGCAGAATAAATACAATAGCGCTCTTTGGGATTTTGCATTTTTCCAGTTGTCTATTGCTTAATCAATAAGGTTGAATCAAAATATCAAGTGGAATATGCATTGCGCTATTCAGCTTACGAATCATCTCTATTGATAATTTTCGTTTCCTATTTAGAATTTCACTGGCCCTACTTTTTAATCCTACAACTTCAGATAAATCCGACTGATTCATGCCCATTTGTTCCATCCTGAATTTTATGGCCTCAACAGGATCAGGAAATTCAATTGGAAAATGTTTGTCCTCATATTTTTCAATTAACATACTCAAGATCTCTAACTCATCTCCTTGAGCAGTATTTGGACGAGCATCAAATATATGTTCAAGTCGCGCTAGCGCTTGCTGATAATCTTTTTTTGTCTTTATTAATTTGATCTCCATGATTTAAATTTTAGTAGCATCAATTTTGTCATAATCAACATGTGACCCAACAAAACGGATCCAAACTATTTGATAGTGATAATTTATACGGACAATTAATCTGTATTTATTACCCTTTATATTAAAAACAACTCTATTTCCATTAATAATACTTGCCGAAGGATAGTCGCTTTTTATTGTATTTGGTCCAGTCCAAATTGCAACACTAGTTACTCTAAACCATAGTTTTAACTGCTGCTCCGCGTCCGGATATTTTTCCCAAAATATTCGTAGTATTTTTTTTGAAATAATCCTCAAAACAAGTCATTTACAAAGTTATTAAAAATTCCCATAACGGGAAATATATTTTGACCCTCAATTTTCCTGATTTTTAGTGAGTTGGTAAATAGAAAAAGCCCCGAAAAATTCGAGGCTTTCACATATAATATTAGTTGATTAAGCTAAATCAAAACGATCGAGGTTCATTACTTTGTTCCAAGCTGCAACAAAATCATGTACAAATTTATCGCTCGCATCTTCACATGCATAAACTTCTGCGATAGATCTGAGTTCTGAGTTAGAACCAAAGATCAGATCAACACGTGTACCAGTCCATTTCAATTCGCCAGAAGCGCGATCTCTGCCTTCAAATGCATTTTTATTACTTTCACTTGCTTTCCAAGTAGTTGAGAAATCAATCAGGTTGGTGAAGAAATCATTGGTCAATGCACCAGGTGTTTTTGTGAACACACCATGATGTGAATGATCATAGTTTGCACCCATCACCCTCATACCACCTACCAAAACGGTCATTTCAGGAGCAGTAAGTGTAAGCAATTGTGCTTTATCAATCAATACTTCTTCAGTTATTGAAGCAAACTGTGATTTTGTATAGTTGCGGAAACCATCTGCATGTGGTTCCAATACTTTGAAAGACTCAACATCTGTCTCTTCTTGAGAAGCATCTGCTCTTCCTGGAGTGAATGGAACCTTAACCGACTTCCCTGCTTTTTTTGCAGCTTGCTCAACACCAGCACATCCTGCCAATACAATCAAATCTGCAAGTGAAATTCGCTTACCAGAAGTATGTGTAGCATTGAATTCTTTTTGAATCGCTTCCAATGCGTCCAACACTTTACCCAACTGAGAAGGATTGTTCACTTCCCAATATTTTTGAGGAGCCAAACGAACCCTTGCGCCGTTTGCACCACCGCGTTTGTCTGAACCGCGGAAAGTAGAAGCAGAAGCCCATGCAGTAGAAACCAATTCAGCAACAGATAAACCTGAAGCCAACACTTTACCTTTTAACAATTCTACATCAGTTGCATCCACCAATGGATGATTAACAGCTGGGATAGGATCTTGCCAGATCAATACTTCAGCTGGAACTTCAGCACCAAGATAACGAGAACGTGGTCCCATATCTCTGTGTGTTAATTTGAACCAGGCTCTTGCAAACGCATCAGCAAAATATGCAGGGTTCTCGTAAAACTTACGAGATACTTTTTCATAAGCTGGATCAACACGCAATGCAATATCAGTCGTCAACATGGTTGGCGCATGACGCTTTGCAGGATTGTGTGCATCTGGAACCGAATCTGCTCCGCCACCATTCTTAGGCTTCCACTGGTTTGCACCAGCCGGACTCTTTGTCAATTCCCACTCAAACTCAAAAAGATTTTCGAAATAATTGTTGCTCCATTGTGTTGGCGTGGTTGTCCATGCCCCTTCCAATCCACTGGTGATGGTATACTCACCATTACCAGTACCAAAACTATTTTTCCAACCTGTGCTTTGCTCTTCAAGACTTGCAGCAGCAGGCTCTTTGCTAACATATTTATTTGGATCTGCAGCGCCATGTGTTTTACCAAAAGTGTGACCACCTGCAATCAAGGCGACAGTCTCTTCGTCGTTCATCGCCATTCTTGCAAAGGTTTCACGAATATCACGTGCTGATGCCAAAGGATCAGGATTGCCATTTGGACCCTCCGGATTTACATAGATCAATCCCATTTGCACAGCTGCCAATGGATTTTCTAACACACGATCACCTGTATATCTTTTATCACCCAACCACTCACGCTCAGCACCCCAATAAATATCTTCATCCGGTTCCCAAACGTCAGCGCGACCACCTCCAAAACCAAAAGTTTTGAAGCCCATGGATTCCATAGCACAGTTACCCGCGAGAATCATCAAATCAGCCCAAGAAAGGCTCTTTCCGTATTTCTTTTTCACCGGCCAGAGCAACAAACGTGCTTTGTCGAGGTTCGTATTATCAGGCCAGCTGTTCAAAGGTGCAAAACGCTGCATGCCCCTTCCGCCGCCACCGCGACCATCCGTAGTTCTATAAGTACCTGCACTGTGCCATGTCATACGAATGATAAACGGACCGTAATGGCCGTAATCTGCAGGCCACCAATCTTGCGAAGTGGTAAGTGCATCAACAATATCTTTTTTAACTGCGGCTAAGTCGAGCGACTGAAAAGCAGCTGCATAATCAAACTGCTCACCCATGGGGTTCGACAAAGAAGAGTGCTGCCTAAGTATATTCAACTTTAGCTGATTTGGCCACCAGTCAACATTCTGCGTACCTCTTCCAGCTACCTGCTTTACTGCACCACTAAAAGGACATTTGCTCTCGCTTCCTGAAGCAGCATGTGGATGTGTATTGTTTTCCATAATTAGGGGATTAAAAATTTGAAAAGCAAAAATAAATAAAATTTCGACTAGGAAAATTGATATAACATATCAAATCACTCAATAGTTCAGCCCAAAAATTAATTACTCCTAGCCAAAAACAACATCACGTTTTTGAACAACCATTCGCCTAGACGACTGACGCATTTCAACTTTGGGTAAGCGCTCCATTGTTCTCTCAGAACTTGATTCAAAAGTACTTCCAGACCACTGTGTAACTGGAATAGATTTCTTAATCAATTTTTCGATGTCCCGCAAATAAGGCTTTTCCTCTCTACTACAAAACGACAACGCAATGCCGGAAGCACCTGCCCTGCCTGTCCTGCCAATACGGTGAACATAGGTCTCGGGTACATTGGGTAGTTCGTAGTTAAGCACATGCGACAATTGATCAATGTCGATTCCTCTTGCTGCAATGTCTGTTGCCACAAGCACCCTAACCCTTTTGTTTTTGAAATTTTCCAAAGCAGTTTGACGTGCATTCTGCGACTTGTTACCGTGAATGGCTGCAGCTGAAATTCCAGAAGCAAGCAATTTTTTAGATAGCTTATCCGCCGCATGTTTCATCTGTGTAAACACCAACAAAGTTTCAATAGATTTATCTTTAAGTATATCAATCAACAAGTCTTGTTTGTCGTTTTTATCTACATGATAAATGGCCTGCTGAATGATCTCAACTGTTGAAGAAACGGGTGTAACCTCAACTTTAATAGGGTTTTTCAACAACATGTCTGCAAGCTGACTAATCTCAGGGGGCATGGTTGCAGAAAAGAAAAGAGATTGTCTTTTGGCTGGAAGTTTAGCAATCACCTTCTTCACATCATGGATAAAACCCATGTCTAGCATGCGATCCGCTTCGTCCAATACAAAAAATTTGATGTTGGATAAAGTGATATGCCCTTGTTGCATTAAATCCAATAACCTGCCTGGCGTGGCAACCAAAATATCAACACCATTTCTAATGGCATTAACCTGGCCATGCTGGGAAACACCACCAAATACAACGTGGTGCCTCAAACTTAGGTGTCTGCCATAGGCAGCAATGCTTTCTCCAATTTGAATAGCCAACTCACGGGTAGGAGTCAGTATCAAACAATCGATGGTTCTTACACGGCTACTACTTGCTTCACGGTGTTCGTGCATCAGCTGTAAAATAGGAATGGTAAATGCTGCGGTCTTTCCAGTTCCAGTCTGCGCACAACCCAAAATATCCCTGCGGTCTAGAATTGGGGTGATTGATTTTTCTTGAATTTGAGTGGGGGTTTCATACCCTTCTTGGTCCAAAGCCTTCAATATAGGCTCAATGAGTCTTAAATTTTTAAATGACACTTTTGTAATAATTAAATGAAAAATGTGATAAGGCCACCGCTACGGAATCGATGCTTTATCTGCCTTACGTTAGAACAACAACATATTTGGGAAGAAAAACTGCACAAACACAAAGAGCAATAACATCAAGAGGTGCAAAGATAAACTATTGTAAATCAATACCAAATATCCTCTGTTAAAGCTTTTATAACCTCGTCTTTAATAATTATAGTATTTATCTATGTCGTATATAGTGTTTTTCTATAATTAATCTTATTTTTTGTACATTTGAGACACAGCATTATTACTATTGATTACACTACAGTCGCGCTGTACCCTTTTGCAAGGCGAGCCGTCATTTTTGACGGCTTTTTTAATTTATAGAAACCGCTAAAATGGATCTAAAAGTACTCAATCAGTTTTCTTAATGAGTTTGATCAGTATACTTTAATGTGCAATGGGCTAATTTATTTCCAAAATTAAACCATGATTGTTCAACTGCAGTCCGATAGGTTACTAAAACCATGCACGGAGGGAATACCCAACTTTTCTATCAATGATAAATCAAATCTTCCAGATGAATTGATCGATCAAAAAAGGGCAGAAGAGGCATTAAAAATGGGACTCAAAATAAAGGGTAATGGCTTTAATGTTTTTGCATCCGGTGATGAAGGAACTGGTAAACTCAGGGCAGTAAAAATATTTCTTGAAAAACTGGTAGCCAATGAACCTACCCCAGACGATTGGTGCTATGTATACAATTTTAAGGACCCCTATCAACCTAAGAAAATTCAACTACCCGCGGGTTTGGGTACTGA
>JBFYPP010000086.1:0-8083 GCA_041303255.1 Chitinophagia bacterium
AAGTTGTTGTTTCAAGGGAAAATGCCGCACAAACGGACTTATTTGGTGCAAGTCAAGAATGTAATGAGTGAAGCAACAGCAAACCTACTATCATCAGGTATTGCCATCAGTGCGCCAATGGGTGGGGAATACATGACAACGCCTTGTGAAGTGGAGTTGGTTGATAAACCAGCATATATCCAGGATGCAGAAATACCCCTGCATGAAAAAGTCAAAAATTCCTGGGTGAAGATTACGCTTACAGAAGGTAAATTTCACCAGGTGAGGAAAATGGTTGCTGCTGTGCAACACAAATGTGTTCGGTTGATTCGCTTATCTATTGAGGATATTGATGTTTCAGAGTTGGGACCTGGCCACATTAAAGAAGTATCGCAAAGCTATTTTTACGAAAAATTGAAATTGTAATAGAACTAGAGCATAATTTCTTTATGCTGCTGAGTTTCTAAATCGTGAAATAGCATCTAGTGTTGCCTTATGAAAAATATTTCCTTCTTCAATATCAAAATCATCTTGTAGGCCTAACCAGAATTTTGCGGAGTTACCAAAATACTTTGAAAATCTTAATGCTGTATCAGCAGTGATTCTCCTATTACCTTTGATAATTGCTGAAATTCTTGTCTGCGGTATCCCAGTATCTTTAGAAAGTCTATAAGCGCTAATTGAAAGTGGAATAAGAAATTCTTCTTGTAAAATTTCGCCCGGATGTATATTGTTTAGCTTTTTCATAATTTTATTTTTAATGGTAATCAATGATTTCGACTTCAAAAGCATTTCCATTACTCCACTTAAATATTATCCTCCATTGGTTGTTTATTCTTATTGAATAAAATTCTCTATACCCTCCTTTAAGCTTTTCTAATTTATTGGATGGTGGAATCTGCAAGTCATTAATATTTTGAGAATTATTTAGCATTCTCAATTTTCGTCTTCCTGTATTTTGTATGTCATTAGGTATCTTTTTTACCCTTTCCCCATCCCAAATTTTGCTGGTCTCTTTTGAGCCAAAAGATAGAATCATAAGAAGAATAAATTAAGTACTTACGTCAAAGATAAGTATTATTACAAATAACTGGAAAATTTTATTATTTATAACCGAACAAAACCGGAAACAGGAAAACAACAATTACTGTCCAAGCAGCATAAAGCGGTAAGAATTTGCCAATTGTTTTCTCAACATCAATAAGTTCAGCATCTTTATTTAGAATTTTAATTAATTGATAGCCAATCATACTCAAGTGTGTTAGCATCAATAAATTGCTTCCTAATACAGCCATTCTATTGGGAGATACGCCATATTCCGCAAGGCGAAATACAATTGCTGAGAGAGCTATGCCGTTATCAATAATTGTAAGTAGGGATAAGCCGACTAAAAACAGCAATTGAATTTTATTGTTTTTTCCTTTTGTGATTTCACTCAGTGAGAAGAGAATGATGGCCATTACACCAATCAGTAAGCCATTGAATACGACCAAGAACTCTCTATCATTATAGGGATCTTTGCCTGTGCCGATTACTGCTCCTAAAAAAATAGCCAATGACACAAAGACAAACGGCGTAAATATTTTAGCGATGATAGGTGAAACTCTGCCAACCAAACTAGGATTGTTGGTGACCAATACCGAGGCGATTATTGGAATTGCTGGCAAGCCCCATGTAACTACATAATCCACATAAAATTCCTGGATGTTCATTCCAATCAGATCATATAAACCCATTGTGATGACAGTGAATAATGCAGCAGCCAGTAGCATCACAGCTCCCATCACTACTAGGTCGCCATTAAAGCGCAGAAAACCAACTCTTTCCAGTATGTTTTTAAAATTGCTTCCTGAAAAAGAGAACCCAACGAGTGACCATATCAGAATAGGGAGATGAATACTGCTTAAAATCAACGTATCACTTTTTTCATCTTGCGGTAATAAGTTGATAAACACTGCAGCAGCTAATAAGATCACCGCAGGTATCATTAATGTTTTGTAGTCGGTTTTTCTTTTCCAGGTAAAATAGAATAATAATGATGGGAAAACGATGAATCCAATATTGCGTGAAAAGAATATATCTTCGTCCTGGTGAATTAATCTTGGTATTTTGACAATCCAGCCAGCGATAAAAACTGCAATGGCGACAAAAAGCATGTCCTTTTTGGAGAAAATAAGACTGTCGTTTGTTTCAGTATTGGTGGGTTGTTGATTTGTGTTCATATTGATTGCTTCAGGGAAAACGCTAATTGGGTTGAATTAGGTCCCACAGATTACCATAAAGGTCTTTAAAAACCGCAACTTTTCCATAAGATTCAACGATTGGTGGTCGGACGAACGTCACACCTTTTGATGTATAGTCATGGTAATCGCGGTTAAAATCATCTGTATATAAAAAAAGGAATACCCTTCCTCCTGTTTGATTTCCAATAGCCTGCTCTTGGATAGGAGTTGCAGCTTTGGCAAGCAGCAGTTTACATCCATTGTTGCTGCCTTTTGGTTGGACAACCACCCAGCGTTTTTCTTCACTCAGTTTAGTGTCTTCTATCAATTCAAAATTCAGTACAGTTGTATAATATTGAATGGCTTCGTTATAGTCGCGAATGACAATTGCAATTTGTGCGATATATTGTGACATAATGCTAAGTTATTTCTTTTTTTATCGTGTGATTTTTAGAATTTAGTATGGAACAATTAAATATTAGGGCAATAGGTATTGATGATGTAATTGTATTACAAAAGATAGCGCGAGCAACATTTTCTGAAATGTTCGCAGATTATAATTCAGCAGACAACTTAAAAAAATACCTGGATGAAAAATTCACTGTTACAAAGCTGAGTGAAGAGCTTAATCATCCCCAGTCTAAATTTTATTTTGCTCAGATTGGAGAAGAGGTAGTGGGTTATTTAAAAACGAACACAAGGGAAGCTCAAACAGAGTTGATGGATTTGAATGCTTTTGAAATTCAGCGCATCTATGTTTTGCAGGCTTATCATGGAAAGAAAGTCGGACAGCTATTAATTGAAAAAGCACTTGAAGAAGCCAGAAAAACAACTTGCGCTTATGTGTGGTTAGGGGTTTGGCAAGAAAACCATCGTGCAATACGATTCTATTCAAAGAATGGGTTCATCAACTTTGATACCCATATTTTTAAAATGGGAGATGAAGAGCAAATGGATTGGTTGATGAAGTTGGCGCTTTAGCTTTTAATTTTTCTAATGTAAGAAACACTTAAGCCAGTTGCATCTGCGATTTCATTAATATCCTTTCCTGCTTTTTTCATTTGTAAAACCATGTCCGTCCTCAATTTTTGTATAATTGTACCAGGGCGATCAGGGTGTAGGATCGCATATAATTGAGGAGCATTCAAATTAAATCTATCTGTAAGATTTTTTATGCTAACTCTCGACAGGTTTTGGATAATGTAATCCTCTATTGATTCTCTATTTACAATCTCTTTTGGAGTTTGCAATACTTCAATAGTTTTCTCCGCTACAGCTACTTTTTTGCGAAATTGGTAGATAATTATACCAAGAACGATAATTAGAAATATAATCAATGCCAGGTAGAGCTTTAAACTTCCTGAGTTGTCTTCTATCTGACTGTCAATTTCATTTCTTTTGATTAGTGCATTAATTTCTTTTTCTTGTATTGTATAAAGTCCATTTACTGATCCTGCATAGATAATATCTTTTTCTTTGTGAAGTGCGCGCTGATTAAACTCAACTCCTGGAATAATCGTAGATATCACGCGGTTGGATACATTAACCAGGTAAAGTCCATTGTTTGAGGATATTACAAACTCGGAGCCTCCTAATAATATTATCGTATGCGCCTGATTTAAGTCGATTATTTTTTCGGCCTGCTGCCCATAATTGTGTCGAAATAATGCATTAGCAGTAATTAAGTACAACTGCTGATCAATATAAACACCATCTAAGATCTTACTATTGAGTTTCAGTTTTTCACTTATTTTACCAGTCAGATGGTCTAGAGCATATAATCTATCTCCAGCTGTAAAAAATAAATTGAATTTATTTTGAGGGATAAAACCAATCGGAGCGTCTTTTGTATCGTGAGAGAAGAGAGTGGTATCGTTTGTAAAGTTTTTATCAACCCTGATCAGCTCTTTTTCAGCACCAATATAGTAGTAAAGACTATCTGGAGAAGGAACAATGTCGTTAAATAATAATGGGTGATTTGGTTTTACAAAGTTAAAATAAGTAACGCCCGAATCTAATCTGCCAGTTTCAATGGCTTCTTTTTCCAGTACGGTTAAGTTGTAATTACAAATAAATGCCCTGTCGCCGTACTGTCTTATGTATCTGTCTACGAATTGGGGGAAAGGCGCTTTTAGCTTTACCCCTTTGAGGTAAATACCTGAATATGTGCCTATTAGGTCTTTTGAAATGGTTCTAAAACTGTGGTTGGGATAACTGTATCCAAAAGGCAGAATATCATAAATGTGTAATCTGCCTCCCGAACAGATATACATCTCATTCTCATTACTGGCATGGTATTCTTCTCTTGCCATATCAGGAAAAGGTAATAAATGAAGGTATTTTCTCTCTGAGTAATACCGTATTCCAATACTGTCGATTATTGGAATACCTTCTGAGTTACTTGTTATGTATCCCTTTTTGTCATTATAAGGTATTAGTGAAGTACCATTTATTGTGAAAATTCCTTTTGAGGTACCAACAAATATCTTGTTATTCTTAGTCTGTATGACATTATAGAAATAAGGTTTTGAAAGAACCATGTTCAAAATGGTGTCTTTAATTTGCGAAAAACAGGCTGATTGAAGCATCAGCATTACTAGAATAAGGCAAAAACCGGCTTTTTTTATGCTTCTCATCTCTGTAATGATATAATAATTAAAAGTAAAAAAACATCTTACCGAGATAAAGTTTATCGCCGTCTAAAATTTAGCAACCCTAGGATATTTTATAAAAATGGCTAAAAATTAGCATATCATTTGTAAATCTGAAGCATTAGGTTTTCTTGGAAGAGGTAAGCAAGGAAAATATTTTTGCATACTGTGAAAAGCCAATAACGTTTATCATTAATCACAGACAAAACAATCTTACCCAAAATGAAAAAAAGAATTTACTTGAAATTCAATTCGATTTTACTGTTTCTGGTGCTGATGCTAGGAATGGGATCGACTGTATTTTCACAAACTGTGAAAACGGTTGGTGCTACAGGAGCAGATTACCCTAATCTGCGTCTAGCTTTTGAGGCTATCAATAACCGAGTCCTTACCGGGGTTGTTGAGCTCCAGGTTATCTCTAGTATTACTGATAATAATGTAGCAAAACTTTATGGTCCAGGAAAGGTCGGTGAAGTGATTATAGTTTCCGGAGGCTCTGGTTATGTTCAGAATAACATAATTACATTTTCGGCTCCTGAAACTCCCGGTGGAGTAACGGCAACAGCTCGACTTACAAGCGTGCTTTCGGGTAGTATTATTTCTATTGAGATCACAAATCCAGGAAGTGGCTATATTAATCCTCCGACGGTTACCGTCACCAGTGTCAATGGGACCGGAGCCAACATCACAGCAAAAATTGGGGGGGACTATAGTAGTGTATCTGTATATCCAACTGTTTCGAATGTAATTTTGCAAGGTGCTGTCCAATCAGACGCCATGATAAAATTGATGAGCGCTGACCAAGTGACTATAGATGGTAGGCTTAACAAATCAGGTTCTGATGTAAGCATGACGTTGCAAAATACCTTTGGTGTAACTTTTCTTCAGCAATTACAGCCTTCTCCGACTATCGTTCTTACAAACAAATCTCAATTCATTGACATAAAGTACACTAAAATACTTAACAGGTTCTGGGATGTAATAAAAATTCAGGCTGCAGATTTTGTTCAGGGCAACAACAATATACGTATTGAAAATAATTACATTTCTAGAGTTTCTGGAACGACAGATATAACAAGTACTAGATTATTCGGTGTTTATATTAATGGTAATCCAAATTCAAATATCACCATCAAGAACAACGAATTTGTCGATTTATTGTCCACGGGATCTAATTCAATAGCGTTGGATAATGGTCCAAGTACGGTTACCATAGAAGGAAACCACTTCTATCAACCAACGGCCGTCACGGGACTAACAAGTTTTAATAGAGCGATCATACGAATAACATCGGGGTCTAATGTTGTGATCAAAAACAATTACATGGGGGGTACGCAGAAGTTCGCTGGAGGTACTCCCTGGACCCATTCGGGTATCGGGAATTATTATGGGATTTGGGCGAACTTCGGAAATACAAGTTCATTATCAATCCAAGGTAATGCAATCGCGAATTTTAATATTACGGCAACAGGAACTACTCAACAGATATCGACTTCGATTTTTGCTGGTATGAACTTAGGTGAAAACCCTGGTTCTGTTCCATCATCGATTACCAACTTGAAAATTGGTGATGAAATAGCAAATGTTATTGGCAGTTCTACCAATAGTGAGTCTATTCTTTGTAACTGCAATCTTTACGGAATTTACACAACATCAATTGGCGCTGCTTTAATTGAAAACAACACGATTTCAGGCTTGCAAGGGGGTGTTTCGTTATACGGTATTCGAACAACAAGCAACGGCAGTACAATCAAAGGAAACACTATCGCAAATCTGAAACTCAACAGCACAGCTACATCTGACGCTTTTGCAGGTATTTATTCTTGGGCTTTCCCCTCCGGTGTATTAATAAGCAACAACTATATATATGGCTTAAACAACGAAAGTGCATTTAATACTAGTGGAATAAACGTATTAGCTGGAACTGTTTCAAATAATATCATTAACCTCGCAGCCAGCAATACAAGCTCTGTCGTTGGAATTATTAAACCGAATATTGGAACGTTAAATCTATACTACAATACAGTACTTATTGAAGGTTCTGTAAGTACAGGCAGCACTAACTCATATGCACTTTTTGATAACCAAGCTGTTACTGTTGTCCGTAATTACAGGAATAACCTCTTTATCAATAACGCTTCCAACACAGCTGATGCCACAGGAAAACAGTTTGCGATTTCTTTGACTAGCTCACCAGAAACAATTGATTACAATAACTATTATGCATCTGGTACAGGAGGTGTGTTGGGAATTTTTAACAATGAAGACAAAACAACCATCGATTCATGGAAAGCAGCAACTACAAGAGATGGCTTCAGTAGTGCTGTAAACCCTAATTTCACGGGTGGCGTCGGCAATAATTCTGGAAATTTCTTGCCTACCAATGCGTCGTTGTTGGCGATACCTATTTCTGAGTTTACTACTGATTTTTCTGGAACTACCAGAGATGTTTCGTCACCTGCTATGGGAGCAATTGAATTTACTATTGCTCTGCAAGCTCCATTAGAGCCTACCAACTTAGTGGCAACACCTGGAAACGGAGAACTTATTATCAGCTTTACAGCTGGATCTGATGGTGGTAGTGCGATTACGAACTATGAATATTCTACAGATGGTGGTCAGACTTGGGCTGCCCTAGATCCAGCTGATGGTACATCACCTGTTACGATTCCTGGTTTAACCAATGGAACTTCATATACAGTTGTGCTACGTGCTGTCAATGCTATTGGAGAGAGTGTTGCAAGTGAACCAGTTACTGCAACCCCAACTACTACTGTTCCATCAGCACCTACTAATCTTGCAGCAACACCTGGAAATGGCGAGCTTGAGATCAGCTTTACTGCTGGATCGGATGGTGGTAGTGCGATTACAAACTATGAATACTCTATCGATGGTGGTCAGACATGGGCTGCACTAAATCCAGCCGATGGCACATCACCTGTTACGGTTCCTGGTTTAACCAATGGAACTTCCTATACAGTTGAGCTTCGTGCTGTCAATGCTATTGGAGAGAGTGTTGCAAGTGAACCAGTTACTGCAACTCCTGCTAGTCTTCCATCAGCACCAACGAATCTTGATGCAACGCCTAAAGACGGTCAGCTTGAGATCAGCTTTACGGCTGGATCGGATGGTGGTAGTGCGATTACGAACTATGAATATTCTACCGATGGTGGTCAGACTTGGACTGCATTAAATCCAGCTGATGGTACCTCACCTGTTACGGTTCCTGGT
>JBFYPP010000087.1:0-7999 GCA_041303255.1 Chitinophagia bacterium
GCTCACTCACTTTCTTTGCATATCTAACATCCCAGTTGTAATAAGCTGAAGGATCACGGTATTTGCCATCTGTGTGCATCAAACCATTTTTAACTTGGAATGAAAGACCTTGGTATTTGAAGGGGTCTTTACTCTCAATTAACATGGTTCCATTCATACCACCTGGTCCGTATAGCGCAGAAGAAGCTCCTGGTAATAAATCCATACTTGCTACGTCCAAATCACCCAAGCCAATAAGGCTACCAACGGCAAAGTTTAGTCCTGGTGCTTGGTTATCCATTCCATCCACTATTTGGGTGAACCTGGTATTACCGCTACCAGCAAAACCCCTGGTTGAGATTGTTTTGAAAGTAATACTAGACGCAACCATATCCACACCTTTTAGATAGGTAGTCATGTCATAGTAATCAGCTGCAGGAGAATTCCTGATTGCTGTATTGTTAATACGTTCAATAGAAACAGGAGATTCGAGAATTTTAGTGGGAGTTCTTGTTGCAGATACAACGATTTCTTCACCCATAACTGAAGAAAGCTTAAGATGCACTGCATGCACATGTCCTTTGTGTGGAGTTTCTACTTCTTGAATTTCATGTCCAATAGAAGAAAAAACAAGAACAGCAGGAAATTTTGTAGATGCAGGAACACTCAATTTAAATTTTCCTTGATTGTCAGTAAAGGTTCCACTGGTGCTTCCTTTTAGGGAAACAGATACAGCTCCTAAACTTTCACCCGTGGTACTTCTCACGTGCCCGTGTAATGTGATATTTTGGGCATTAACAAGAGCCGGCAGCATCATTAATAAAAACACTGCAAAGCGCGCTAATCTTTTCATAAGCGATAATTTTGGTCAAATTTGAGTACAAAATAGGCAATGTTACATTTATAAAAAAATTTCAAGGGAACAAAAGCATCAATAAAAAGACTTTAAATTGGCAGAATCCCTTGTCAGGTTTATTTTAGTACTATGAATCAGGCTAAATTTCCAGGACAAACCGCTTTTTATAGAGGCAAAGTTAGAGATGTGTACTCCATTCATAACAAGATACTGGTTATGGTTGCAAGCAATCGGATATCCGCATTTGATGTTGTTTTGCCCAAACCAATTCCTTATAAAGGACAGGTTTTGAACCAGATAGCCGCTTATATGCTCGATCAAACCAAGTCCATTTGCCCGAATTGGTTGCTTGCAATACCAGCCCCTAATGTTTCAATAGGCAACCTTTGCATTCCGTTTAAGATTGAAATGGTGGTTAGAGGTAATTTAGTTGGACATGCCTGGCGTACTTATCAGCAAGGAAGGGTTATTTGTGGTGTGAAAATGCCTGATGGTCTAAAGGAAAACGACTTCTTCCCTACCCCCATTATTACCCCTTCAACAAAAGCTGCTGCAGGTCATGATGAAGACATTAGTGAAGAGGAGATCATCAAACAAGGTCTTGCTACCCTTCAAGAATGGGAAATCCTTAAAAACTACACATTTGCCCTTTTTGAGAAAGGGAAGGAATTGGCCCAAAAACAAGGTTTAATCTTAGCGGATACCAAATATGAATTTGGAAAACTGGATGGTAAGATTGTGTTGATGGATGAAATTCATACGCCTGATTCATCACGCTACTTTTTTTCTGATGGTTTTGAAGATCGTCAAGCTAGAGGAGAAAGACAATTGCAATTAAGTAAAGAATTTGTTCGTGAGTGGTTGATTGCTAATGATTTTATGGGCAAACCAGGACAAACGATACCCGAAATGACGGATGAATGGATTGACACCATTTCAAAAAGATACATTCAACTTTATGAGAAGCTTATAGGCGCTCCTTTTATACGTGAAGAACTTAGTGAATTGGAAATGATTGAAAAAACAAACGAAGCCTTATCTAAATTAATTTAGGGTCAGCCTTTTTGTTGCTGATGTTCGCTATTCTTTGCTTTGATTTATTGAATATGTTTCTTCCTTTGTCAATTCCCTTTCTTTTTTCTTTTTGCTCTTCTTCAGTAAGATGAATAAAATCTTGACATTCCTTACTGCAACAACCATCCAATTGCTTTTTGCAACCATCACACTGGATGAACAACAGATGGCAAGCACTGTTTGCACAATTGACATGCACATCACATGGCACTCCACAAACATGACAATTTGCAATTACATCATCGGTAATTCGCTCTCCTAGCCTTTCGTCAAAAACAAAATTTTTTCCAATAAAATGATTTTCGAGCTGTTTCTCTTTCACTTGGTTGATATAATTGATGATACCGCCCTCCAGGTGAAAAACATTGTTGTAACCATTGTGAAGCATCCAAGCACTGGCTTTTTCACAACGAATACCACCAGTACAATACATGATTATGTTTCGTTCTTTTTCAGATTGAAACATTTCAGCAGCCATTGGTAATTGTTCTCGAAAAGTATCGCTTGGTATTTCAACTGCGTTTTTAAATCGACCAACTTCGAATTCGTAATGGTTTCGCATGTCAATGAGCAAGGTATTCTTGTCTTTCACCAATTCGTTAAACTGTAAGGCATTGACATATCCCCCCTTATTTTCCATTGAAAAATTCGGGTCATTAATTCCATCTGCCACAATTTTAGTTCTGATTTTTATATTCAAAACATAAAAAGAAGTATTGTTTTCTTCAACTGCCCTGTTCAATCGAAGGGCATTCATCTCTGGATATCCATAAATAAATTCTTGCAGCTCATTAAAGAGGTGAGTTGGACAATTGATCTGAGCATTAATTCCTTCATTGGCTATATAGATTCTTCCATAAACATTGAAGGCATTTAATTTCTTATACCAATCGTCGCGAAACTGTTTTGGATCTTCAATGGTAAAATAACAATAAAAGGACAGGGTGATTCTTGGAGTAGTGTCTGCATTTGCTTTTTCTTTTAGCAACTTGCGCGACACCCTGTTGTGGAGTGTTGACATAAATGATTTTAATTTCTATTTAATGAAACCCCAGTTGCAGGCTGGGCAAAATCGATAACAAGTCAAAATTAATTTATTTATACCAACTATCAATAATCAGTAAACAAAGTAGAAAATCCTTTTATTCCGATTCTAAATCCATTTTGAGGCATGACTGTTTTTCCAAAACCCCATATGTAATCCACCCTAAATACCTTTAAAATATTATCAACTCCAACAAATACTTCATAATACTCCTTGTTTTTTAACCATATCATATTGGCGCCAGTAACTACCCTCAAATTGAATTTTCGAATGATGGGAATTTTATTGGTCAATAAACCATTTAATTTATACTCCCCATTCAATTGTAAAAAAATCTTTTCTTTATTAGAAAGTGCATAAAAGGGGGCTACTTGAAAACTTTCTACATAGGGCGTAGACTTACCAGTTAGATTTCCAATAAAATGATTATAGTCTGGAATTTCAACAAATTTGGTATTAATAAAACCACCAGTTTCAACCCTGTATTTAAAGTCGCCTCCTAGTTTAAAATTAATATCGCCAACAACAGAAAAACGCCATTTATCAAAATCAGAGTTACTACCCAATACATTCTTTATACCCTTTGTGTATTGAAATCCAAATGTTGGTGTTCTTGAAAATGAATTTACTACCCTATCTGGCAATTCAATATACTTGGTTCCAGGCCTAAAGCTTATTCTAAATCCAACCCAAAAAGCTTTATTTGGTTGCATAGGCTGATTGGTAATTTCTGTAGGATAGTTAGGCGTAAACTTATTAAAAACACCAGAATTACCCCATGCATAACTCGTGTCGGTATTTACCAAAGGAGTTCGGTTTTGGTAATTCATAAAGCCACTAAAATCAAATCCATTACCTAATCCCTTTCTATAGGTAACTTGAAAAAAATTGGCCTGGTACAACTTCATATAATTATTGCCATTTAAGATAGTGGCAAACGTATTCATGATTTGAGGGATAGGATTGGCATTGTTAAATTGATAAACTCTACTTCCAAAAGAAGTAGTAATAGTATTCACATATTTTTTTCCAAAACGATAATTGGCTCTTAAAAAAGCATTGAACTTTTTATTAGTGACTCCGTATCTCAGAACGGGGGTAAGCGACAATTGGTTTCTTCCTGAGAACTCTTTTTGAACTGTACCTGATAATTGAAGTGCCAAGCCTTCTACTGTATTATAATTAACCGATTTTAATAAAGGATCATAGGTATAATTAACTTTATCATTTCTATTTATTATTGTTTGGCCATTAAAAACAAGTGCAATAGGATTTATTTTATTTTGAATTTTATCTAGCGAATCAAGATAAGCAGGATCTTCTCTTCGTTTCTCAAGGGAGTCTTTCTTTTCAAAATCTCTTACTTCCTCGGAGAGCAAAGGAATAGGTCTTGAATTTACCCAAAAGGAGTCTGGTTTTTTATTTGATGATGAATCATATTTCATCAAAACATTCCCAAATGTCTTTTTATCAAACTCCTTGTTGATTTGATATTTGCTGTAAACACTTGTAAAATAGCCTCCAGCATCAAATCCTAAAAATTTTACTTCAGGATAGATTGTTTGGCTTCCAATCATCCATGTTTGATAGGCAATCATTTCATAATGCTGTTCAATTTTCAACTTATCTGCAAATTCAAGTTGAGATTCTTTATTCAAGGTTAAACTTAGAGAATGAATATTCCAAGTATCCTCTACAATTTGAATATATCCTTCAAACAAAGGTTCATATTTCCTTTTTGGTATTACTTGAATTCGGCTTACCTGAACACCATTTTCAAAGAAAGCGCCCAAATATTTAAAGTTATAGAACGAAAGAGCGCCATCAGCAATGGGAGAAACAAATCCTCTTGGATTGAATGATTTGGGCAATGCTACAATATTGTCATAAAAAGATAGCAACAAAGGTGTAGCAAGTCCCAATCCATTGGTTTGACCACTTACCCTTGTTGATTTAACTACTATTTTTGTTTCAGAGGATTGATTGACGTAAACATCAGAAATAGATTCGGATAAAAATATAATTTTCTTTTTTGATGTATCCCCATCTTCAAAATCTATTCTTTGTCCAAATAATGAATTAGGATAATTATTAGTGCGAATTAGACCCTTTATATAGGCCTCACAGTAATAGGCTCCAGCTTTACTTCCATTGTATTTTCTTTCTTTTATTGCACTTCTGATAATTGCATATGCCGGATCTTTGGCGCCTTGTTTTATAACAACTTCCTTGAGTGTTAGTTCGGTTGGATTGAGGTAGATATACAACTGTTTTGTGTTGTCATTAACAATCAACTCTTGGGTTACTGTTGTATAACCAACATGCTGACAAACTAAAGTATAATTTCCATCAGGTATATCAAAATTGAATTCGCCATTTGCATTAGAAACCGCTTTTTTATCTACCCCCTTTAGCGACACTGTTGAAAAAGGTAAGGGTTGTTTGTTCTCGTCCAATACTTGTCCTTTAACTACTCTGGCAAACAATGGAAGATATGCCAATAGAAGAATCGGTGTAAAAAATAAAAATTTCAATTTCACTGTAAACAAATCAAGATTTCTTAAGTACAATAGCCAAGGATCTACCAGTTAGTGCTGACAGGCCTGATACCAAGGCTGCTATCAGTGCAGATAGCGCAATGATTAGAAACTCATTGCCATTCTTAACCACAAGCAAGCCGATTTTTTTAGCCAGAATATGTTCATTGGAAAAACTAACGAAAAAAATCAGTGCCCCAAACAACATTAAACTTCCCAAAAAACAAGATAGAAAAGACAAAAGACGGTGTTGAGGTATAAAAAATCCTGTTAATACTCCTGCAATGGCAATAGACCACCAGGGTAACAACAATCCCAATGCATAAGCTAACAGAGGACAGATCAAAAGAGAAGCTATAAATTTCATAACTATTTATTTAGCGGAAAAACTCATTTTCCATTTGTAATTTTTTTGTTTAATGTCATTTGCATTCATCACTGTTAAATCATAGTACTCTCCTTTGGACCAGGTGTCTACAAAACTATCATAGTACTTACTTCCAGGATTCCCACTTTGTCCACCCGGATAAACTCCAACAGCTTTTACAGGAGTATCCATTTCAATGATCATTTTCCAACTTGGACCATGATCATGCATAGTTGCATTAATGATGCCACTACCCCCTCCAATTTTCAAAGCCTCTCTAGCAAAAGGCATGGTATTGTTCTTCAACAAATGGTATACTGTTGTGTTTTTGTACGCTCCCCACGCTAATTTGTTTTCTTTTTCCAATTCAGCAAATTTTTTAGCTGCATTTTTAAGTGAGAGGGTAACTTGGTCTTTTAAAGTTTCCAATTGGTCAGTTTCAATATTGTCGATGAAAATAAAATTTGAATCTTTTCGCAATGCTTCCAACAATACAAATTTTTCAGGTTTAATAATTGGAATATTAGCCCGTAACAAGTCATCATTTAATACTACAGCACTAAGCGAATCCCACCAAATGGTAAAACAGGTTGGCCCCATTTCATTTACTTCATTAGACAGGTTCCACGAAGCAACCAGATCAAGGTATTTTGTTTCAACACCAGTCAATTTTGCTCGATCAATATTGTTTAACAATATGGGGACTGCCATTTCAGCAAAAACATTATAATTGTTATTTTGTAAGCTTTTCATATCTGCAATCGTAATACTGCTCATTGTAGCAAGATTTCGATTAATTGTAATTGGTCTGAATACCTCGTAGCTACCCGGCATAAAATAAGGATAACTAGTATCCGCTGCTCTTTGGTTTGCACTACTCAAAAACCCTTGAATTGGATTTATACTGTGTGGGTTTTCATTCATTGGAATATATCCATTCCACATATAACTGCTATCGGTACCGGGCATAACAAATAGACCTTGGTCTTTCCATCTTAATGGGAAATTTCCTTGTTGCCACAAAGCAATATCTCCGGCAACAGAAGCAAAAATCATATTTTGACCAGGTACATTAAAATGTGTAATCGCCTCAGCATAATCATCGTAATTCTTTGCCCTATTTAAAAGCAACCACATTTTCAACACGTTAGACGTATCGTGGGCAACCCATTTAAGTGCATATGCCTTTTCTTCTGAGAGATTGGTTTTAAATGAATGATCATAGGTGATTGGGCCAAATACGGTATAGGCTACAGTATCTATAAAAGCAGATGAGTCTTTTACCTTAATATTTTCTACACGCAAATTGGTCTTTATCCATTCGTTGTTAAATAAGTAGGCTTGTTTTGACTTATCCTTTAATTGAATTTGGTAATAATCTTTAACGTCACGACCAGCATTGGTAAATCCAAATGCAATACTGTCGTTAAACCCAATCACAACACCTGGAATTCCAGGAAACGAAACGCCATAGGCATTGTATTCAGGAGTACTAATTTGCATCTCATACCAGATAGCGGGTAAGGTCAAGTTTAAATGAGGATCGTTGGCAAGAATGGGTTTACCGCTTTTTGTTTTATTACCAGAAACCACCCAGTTGTTACTTCCATTTGCAGGATTGGGCTTTTCATCTTCTGTAAAAGGAATGGTATCTGTTCTTTTAAAATAAAGTGAATCCACTGAAGCAGGTGGAAGTATTGCCAACGCTGGCTTTAGATAAGGTGATTCAGCGTTAATCACTGGATACAAAGAATCTGGAATATCAGAATACAGAATACGGAATTTTTCCTCACCTAAAATTTCTAAGGCATTGGTATATTCTAAATCACGGTCATAACCAGCCAACGTATTGGTCATTTGTTTGATAAAAAGTGAAGATTTTAAGTTCGTCCATTTTTCAGGTTCATAACCCAAGAGCTTGTACTCAATTGGAAGATCGCTGGTATTTAATTGGGTAATAAACGAATTAACACCGGCTGTGTAGGCATCTAGAGAAGTAAGTGTTTGCTGATCCTGTTCCATTGCAGCCAAGGCATTCTCAGCAGCATAAACCATTCCTATTCTTCTTTGATTTCTGTCGAATTGTATACCCTTACTACCCACTATTTCACTAATTCTCCCGGCTGCTGCGTGTGTTTGGA
>JBFYPP010000088.1:0-7971 GCA_041303255.1 Chitinophagia bacterium
AACTCACGCTTTCTTTACCGCCTTTGGCTGGGATTGTGTTGAAGCGAAGCCGTTAAACATTACATTTTCTCCGGTACGTTTATGCCAAGTAACAACATACCAGAAGAAAGGATGGTTGCCACCAATGATGCAAGCTTTAACCTCAATTGTCTCTTTTCTTCATTCTCTGCATTGACTATACTTAGGGCCGCATAAAAAGAATTAAAAGATTGTGCAAGTTGAAAAAGATAAATAGCAATCGTTGATGGGTCTAGTGAATCCGCAGCTTGTTTTAATATTTGTTCAAATTGTTCAGCTAACAACAGCAGTTCTTTTTCTGAAGGATGAAGTGCTGAATTGAAAGTATTTACAGAGACGTCAATTTCAGATTTCCTCAACACCGATTTTATTCTTGCATGGGTGTATTGAATAAATGGACCTGTAAAACCATGAAAATCGATGGATTCCTCTGGATTAAAGATCATTTTTTTCTTTGGATCTACCCTCAATAAGAAAAATTTGAGTGCACCAATTCCAATGGTGTCATAAAGCGATTCCAATTCATCTTCATTAAAATCCTTTACTTTTCCAAGACTTCTTGTATGTTCTGAGGATATTGAAATCATTTCATCAATCAAGTCATCTGCATCTACAACTGTGCCTTCTCTGCTTTTCATTTTTCCAGTGGGCAATTCAACCATACCATACGATAGGTGGTGTATGCCATCTGCATAGGGGAGTCCCAATTTCTTGCAAATGAGTTGCAAAACTTTCATGTGGTAGTTCTGCTCATCACCAATCACATAAATACTGGTGTCCATTCCAAATTCTTCATATTTCTTTTGAGCAAGTCCAATGTCTTGTGTAATGTATACTGAAGTGCCATCCTTTCTCAATACCAGTTTTTCATCCAAGCCCTCGCTGGTGAGGTCTATCCAAACACTCCCGTCTTCTTTTTTATAAAAGATATTTTTTTGTAATCCCAATTCTACTGTGCCTTTACCCAACAGGTAAGTATCACTTTCATAATAGGTTTTAGCGAAGTCGGATCCTATTCGTTTGTAGGTTACCTCAAACCCTGCATAGACCCATCCGTTCATTGTTCTCCAAAGTTCCATTACATCAGGGTTTCCCTGTTCCCAATCTAATAGCATTTGTTGGGTCTCCTTCATGATAGGAGCTTCTTTTTCTGCAGTGGCCTTATCCATTCCTGTTGAAACCAAATCTTCAACTTCTTGTTTGTAGGCGTCATTGAATTTTACATAGTAATCGCCAACAAAATGATCGCCTTTGGTATGGGTTGAATTTGGAGTTGCGCCATTTGCATATCGTTTCCAAGCAATCATGCTTTTGCAGATATGTATACCTCTGTCGTTAACGATACAGCTTTTAACTACTTCGTAGCCATTTGCCTTTAGTATTTCGGCAATACTTCTGCCAAGGAAATTGTTTCTTAAATGACCTAAGTGAAGTGGTTTGTTGGTGTTGGGGGATGAGTACTCAACCATCACTTTTTGTCCATTCATTGGAGCTTTGCCAAAACAAGGATCTTGGAAATGCTTGTTCAGCATTTCCAATAAGATTTTGGGTTTAATCTCCAGGTTAAGGAAGCCTTTGATAATATTGTAGCCTCCAAACAAATCAGCATGATCTGATACCAGTTTTTCTCCCAATTGGTTGCCAAGTGCATCCGGACTCATTCTAAGGGACTTAATCAATGAAAATAGCACAATGGTATAGTCACCTTCAAATTCAGGTTTGGTTGTGTTTACTTGAAAATCCTTTTCAGAAAAGGTAATCCCATACAACTCATTTATTGCCTCAATCGCCTTCTCTTTGATAATATTAATTAGCATAGCTCATTTAGATTGTGACAAATGTACGATTCCCCTTATTTTTATACCATGTACACAGGTTGCAAACTTTTCTTCGCTAGCCTTTTTTTTATGATTTTGACACAAAACACCTACGCACAGGTTAAAAAAATAGATTTACAAGGCCATCGAGGTTCAAGGGGTTTAATGCCTGAAAATACCATTCCTGCAATGATTGAGGCTATTAAGCAGGGTGTTACCACATTAGAAATGGATGTAGTTATTACCCAAGACAAGCAGGTTGTTTTATCCCATGAACCTTTCATGAATCTTGAAATTTGTACTCCCCCAACTGGCTTTATTCTGGATCAATCTAGTCGTGAGCAATCCAATATTTACAACATGACCTACGATCAGGTTAAGAAATGGGATGTTGGACTAAAAACCCATTCCAGATTCCCTGAACAACAAAAATTAGCAGTGTATAAGCCACTGTTGCAGGAAGTCATTGTGGCCGTAGAGACGTATGTGAGGGAAAATGGACTTCAGCCCGTTTTATACAATATTGAAACAAAGATTGAACCGAATACCGACAATCTTTTTCATCCAACACCAAGCGTGTTTGTAGACCTATTGTCAGCAGTAATTGTAAATGCTGGAATCTCAAACCGGACTACAATTCAGTCTTTCGATCCAAGGTCCTTAATTCTTCTTCATCAAAACAAAGCACCATTCAGGTTATCTTATTTGCTTGAAGCAACTTCAAAAAAAACTGCTGCTGAAGTTATTCAAGAACTGGGGTTCAAGCCAGATATTATTAGTCCAGAATACACCATGGTCGATAAAGCATTTTTGAACGATTACCATGCTAACCAAATTCAGGTTATTGTATGGACAGTGAATCAATTTGATGAGATCAAGAAAATGGCAGCCTTGGGTGTTGATGGCATCATTTCAGATTATCCCAATCGATTTTCAGTGATAAAGCAATAATTGGGTTATAGGCGTTCATTCGTATCATTTTGGTATTTTTGCCATAACCACAGGCAATGAAAACAATCGAAGTAGCAGATAAATGGTCTAGAAATGAGTTTTTAAATTTCCCATTTCTTATATACAAAGACGATCCCAACTGGGTTTGTCCACTGCTCAATGATATTGAATCAATTTTTAACCCCAAGAAGAACAATTTTTTCAATTTTGGAAAATGTACCCGTTGGATTTTAGTGGATGAAAATGGAAAAACCATTGGTAGAATTGCTGCTTTTATCAATGATAAGAAGGCTTACAATGAAGTAGTACCTACTGGTGGTTGTGGATTCTTTGAATGCATCGATAATATTGAAGCTTCTACTATTTTGTTTAATCAAGCAAAAAACTGGTTACAAATGCATGGTATGAAAGCCATGAACGGACCAATTAATTTTGGAGAAAATGACATGTGGTGGGGTCTACTTGTAGATGGGTTTACTAGGCCATTTTTTGGTATGAACTATAATCCATCTTATTACAAAAAGCATTTTGTACATTATGGTTTTGTTGTTAAATATGAACAAATATCCAATAAAGTAAATTGCAAGGCTGGTTTACCTGAAAAAGTAATGAAAATTGCCAACTGGGTTATTGGTAAAAGAGGTTTTTCATTCAAGCATTTCGATTACCAACACCTCAATCAATTTGCAGATGATTTTAAAGAAATCTACAACGATGCTTGGAAGGATTTTGATAATTTCACAGAAGTCACAGATCTTACTATTCAAGAAACCCTAAAAAAGATCAAGCCCATTATGGATCCCAAGCTTATTTGGTTTGCATATGGAAAAACAGGGGAACCACTGGCTTTTGTAATGATTTTACCAGATGCCAATGAGCTTTTCTATAACTTAAACGGAAAGCTTGGTTTGTTTGGGAAACTTAAGTTTTTATGGAATAAGATTACAATCAAGCATACCCGAATGAGAGCCGTAATCATGGGCACCAAGGAGAAATATAGAAATCAGGGAATTGAATCTTGTCTACTTATGAAACTCCATGAATATACACGCCCTTTGGTACACTATGAAGAACTTGAATTGTCTTGGGTTGGAGATTTTAACGACAAAATGCTTGCATTGCACGAAGCAGTAGGGGGCGTGTTTGCAAAAAAACATACAACCTATGTTTGTAAATTTATCGATTAATAATTTTATCCATTTTCATTGGTAGCCAAAATACAAAACATACTCGATTTTTTTTATCCACTATTCAAGCGGTTTTTTGATAAGACCACTTATCGATATGCGGCTTGTGGCGGTGCAAATACTGTTTTTGATATACTTCTTTTTTTTATTGGCTATAATTTTATTTTCAAAAAACAAATGGTTGAACTGCCATTTATAGTAATTAGTCCACATATTGCCGCTTTCTTAATGGCTTTCTTTTTCAGTTTCCCAACCGGTTTTTTCTTAATGAGGTATGTGGTTTTTAAAGAATCTTCATTGAATGGAAGAGTACAGCTCTTTCGGTATTTTATCTCGGTTTGTTTTAGCTTGTATTTAAACTATGTTTTTTTAAAAATTTTTGTCGAACAACTCCATATTTATCCAACAGTTTCAAAAGTCATCATTACTTTCATTGTAGTTGGTTTCAGTTATTTAGCACAGAAATATTTTTCTTTCAAGACTGAAAAAAATAATTAAATGGATAACGACAATGAGATTGTTGATGTTGTAATTATTGGTGCTGGCCCAATTGGCTTGGCCTGCGGCATTGCCTGTACTAAGTCTGGCTTATCTTATTTGATTGTTGATAAGGGCCCTTTGGTACATTCTCTGTACAATTATCCATTAAACATGACTTTCTTTTCAACTTCTGATCGATTGGAAATTGGTGACGTTCCATTTATCTCTCATGCGCCTAAGCCCACTCGGTCTGAAGCGCTTGAGTATTATAGAAGGGTAGCAATGCATTGGAAACTTAATTTGTCACTTTATGAAAATATAGAATCAGTAGTAAAAAAGAACAATACTTTCCTTCTAAGTACACCAAAGCGTCAATTGACAGCCAAGCACATCATCATTGCTACCGGTTTTTATGACCTTCCCAATCTGATGAATGTGCCGGGAGAGGGATTGCCTAAGGTTCATCATTACTATAAAGAAGCACATATTTATTATGGACAAAATATTGTAGTTGTGGGAGCTGCCAATTCTGCCGTAGATGTAGCCATGGAAACATGGCGAAAAGGTGCAGAGGTAACCATGGTGATAAGAGATGAACAGATTCGTGATTCAGTCAAATATTGGATAAAACCTGATGTGGAAAATCGAATAAAAGAAGGCGCTATAAAAGCTTTTTTTAACGCTTCCATCAAAGAAATAAGACAGTCCGAAGTTGATGTTCAAACCGAAGACGGGGTAGTTACCCTCAAAAATGATTTTGTATTGGCGATGACCGGTTATTTGCCCGATTTTGACTTTTTGTTAAAGATGGGGATAGAGTTGGAAGAGGATGAATTTAAGACTCCTTTACATGACCCAGACACCATGCAAACCAATGTAGAAAACGTTTATTTGGCAGGGGTTATTTGTGGAGGGATGAAGACCAACAAATGGTTTATTGAAAACTCAAGGATACATGCTGAGCAGATTGTAAATCATATACTGTCAAAGAATACTCCTTAGTATTCATTCTTGGTTTACATTTTTATGTCATTTTGGATGTAAAAATTGCTTTCAAATCACTGTTTGTCATGTAATTGGCCCCAAAACTGACAAGATTACCTGATTTTGGTCTCGGCATATCTCTTGCACCTATGGTTTATCTAAATTGAAAACTATGGCAAAAATCATTGGAATCGACCTAGGAACAACCAACAGTTGTGTGTCAGTTATGGAGGGCAACGAACCTGTTGTTATAGCTAACGACGAAGGAAGAAGAACTACCCCAAGTGTTGTGGCTTTCCTAAAAAATGGAGAACGCAAAGTAGGTGACCCTGCAAAGCGTCAGGCCATTACCAACCCTATCAATACCATTTCGAGTGTAAAGCGATTTATGGGTCGCCGTTTTGATGAGGTGACAGAAGAAATCAAACATTGGAGTTATAATGTTGCTAAGGGCGACAATAACACAGTGAGAATAGATATAGATGGTCGTCTGTATACTCCACAAGAAATTAGTGCAATGGTGCTTCAGAAAATGAAGAAAATTGCAGAAGATTATCTTGGTTATGAGGTAAATGAAGCAGTTGTTACTGTTCCTGCTTATTTTAATGATGCTCAGCGTCAGGCTACAAAAGAAGCGGGTGAGATTGCTGGATTGACTATAAGACGTATCATCAACGAACCAACTGCAGCTGCACTTGCCTATGGTTTGGATAAGAAAAACCAGGAAAGTAAAATTGCTGTATTTGACCTTGGCGGTGGAACTTTTGATGTATCTGTACTAGAATTGGGCGATGGTGTATTTGAAGTGAAGTCTACCAATGGAGATACCCACCTTGGTGGTGATGATTTTGATAAAGTGATTATGGACTGGTTAGCAGAGGAGTTTCAAAAAGAGGAAAATGTTGATCTTAGAAAAGATCCAATGGCGCTGCAGCGCTTGAAAGAGGCTGCTGAAAAAGCCAAAATTGAGCTTTCTTCCGCTTCTGAGACAGAAATCAATCTCCCTTACGTTACTGCAATTGATGGAGTTCCTAAACACTTGGTTAAGAAACTTACGCGTTCAAAGTTTGAACAAATTGCGGACAGTCTTTTTGAGCGTTGTCTTAAACCTTGTGCCCAGGCACTAAAAGATGCTGGTATGAATGCTTCTGAGGTTGATGAAGTTATTCTTGTTGGAGGTTCTACCAGAATACCTAAAGTGCAAGAAATTGTAGAAAAATTCTTCGGAAAGAAGCCAAATAAAAGTGTTAATCCTGATGAGGCTGTGGCAATAGGTGCGGGTGTTCAAGGTGCAGTACTCACTGGTGAAGTAAAAGATGTGCTTTTGCTGGATGTTACTCCATTGGGTTTGGGTATCGAGACTTTGGGTGGTGTTATGACGGTATTGATTCCTTCAAATACAACCATTCCAACCAAGAAGTCTGAGTCATTCTCAACTGCTTCTGACAACCAGCCTGGTGTTCAAATTCATGTGCTTCAAGGAGAAAGACCAATGGCCAATCAAAACAAAACACTTGGTATTTTCAATTTGGATAATATTCCTCCAGCCCCTCGTGGTGTTCCTCAAATTGAGGTTACTTTCGACATCGATGCAAACGGAATGTTGAATGTAAGTGCAAAAGACAAAGGGACAGGAAAGGAACAGAAAATCAGAATTGAAGCAGGTAGTGGATTGACCAAAGAAGAGATTGAAAAAATGAAAGCGGAGGCAAAAGCCAATGAGGTTACAGACAAGGCAGAGCGTGAACGTATCGAAAAACTCAATGCTGCTGATGGTCTCGTTTTTCAAACCGAAAAACAACTTGCTGAATTTGGAGAGAAGATTCCTGCTGAGAAAAAAGTAGTAATTGAAACTGCATTGAACAAGTTGAAAGAAGTACATAAAACACAAGATTTGCCTGCAATTGAAGCCGCAACTAAAGAGTTGAATGACGCCTGGATGGCAGCAAGTCAGGATATGTACAATTCAACTCAAGGTGCCCCTGATGCAAATGCCCAGCAGCCTGGAGCTGAAGCAGGCGCACAAGCAGGTGCTGAGAATGTTACCGATGCTGAGTTTGAAGAAGTGAAATAAGATTTAACTCTTACATAGAAAAAGGCCCTCTTTAGGGCCTTTTTTGTTATAACTAAGTTTTCAGTTTAATTCCATCCAAGTGTGGTCTGCTAATAATTTGACTGTTGCAATGGCTTTCTTAAATGGACCATTTGCTCCCCATTCTTTTGGACTAACCAAGGAGAGGAAATGATCGCCATTTTTCTTTTCATACAAATAGTAAGTCTGACCAATTACGGGTGTAAAATTTAATTTTGCACTGTAAATCAATATTGACAAATCTTTTCTTCTTTGTATTTCTTGTGCTTGTAAAGCCAAAAGTTCTATTTGTTGCCTGATTTGCGTCAACTGCATATTGGTTTGTTCCTCCATGGCAGTTAGCGATTTATGCCTGATCATTCCTTCTTCAGTGGGCCTGATTACTGCTCCAGAAACTGATGAAGAATAGGGTAATACACTCATTTGTTTGTGGTACAAGGAA
>JBFYPP010000089.1:0-7873 GCA_041303255.1 Chitinophagia bacterium
GTACTCAATTCTAGATAGTGTGCTTTACCTTGAAGTGCAAGAGCAGTTCTTCCTCCTGGGTGTACCGAAAGTCCAGATTGCTTTTGTAAAGCATAAATCCCTCCCTCATACCCCGGTTGGTCTTGGCCACGAAACATGGCGCCATTTTCCAACGCCTTTAACCATCCACTCCTTCGATAATATTTCTGTAAGTCAAGGCTGTACCCCTCTTTTAATAGCCATGAAGATTGTAGAACAACACCTTGGGGTATTGTTGCCAGTAATTGGTTTATTTTTGTTCTATTATCAGTAATCATACTTCTAAATAAATGATAAAAATAAACTATAATATTCAATTAGAAAAAAAATGTTCATAAAAAGTAGTAATACTACCCAAATACCTAATTATATAAACCTAATTATGAACATTATTCAAAATATGTGTTATTACTCCCCATGTTTCTGTGTCAGAATAGAAGATAGCATGCATCTAAACTAATAATTATGAAAAATAGCATGTTCTTAGTAGCCGATCAAATCTGCTAAATCCCGCCCTAAATCATTCGAAATCACACCCTTTTGGGCTACCATAAATCCCTGGCAAATGCCGGGGATTTTTTATGTAATACCTTCTGATATAAAAATATTGAGTTGCTCCATGATGAAATAGGTAGCAGATACTCTCCCAAATCCAGCATGGCAATCTACCCACTCTTCAAAATTGTCATTTTGCATCAATTTCTTGAAAGTTTCTTTGAGATAAATTGACAAATTTGTTTCTGCCTCTTCCAACTCTTTCCAAATTATTGATCTGTTTTCCAATAGAAAGACAATATCCTCAAAATCTGTACTCGTCCGACCATCATTTTTCCCACGATGGAGAAAAGCTTCCAGTTTGCATGCTATAAAAAATGAGGGACTGAAAATTCTAATTTTCTCATCGCCTAAATTATACTGTATTGAATTTTCAAAGGCAGGTTGATACCATTTATTTGAAAAGCCCAAAGCTTCACTTTGAGTAGGCATAACATCAACGATTAATCCCTGAATGGTATACCTGCATATTACAGGAGTTGTTTGGTCGTTCACAAAACCAAGTTTTCGGAGTTGCTCATCAAGAGCTGCATATTCTTGATGCGTATAAATCTCTACTACAATATCAATATCATCTGTTGGTCTAATTTCTTCAGTATTACTATCGACATATAGAGAAACAGTTGCTCCACCTACAAATACAACTTTCTCTCTTAACTCGCCGAGAGAATGGTAGACAGACTTAATTCTAGTTATGTTTAGGTGATGGCTCACTACTCAGTAATTTTTTTAAGTGAAGAAGACCCATTTTTATTTCTCGATTTTTCCCGGCCCTTAAAATATCAACTACTGCAAGTACTTCGTATAATAAAGGATCATCAATAGCCGCTTTAACTTGATTCTCATATAAGGCATCAATTGACTGCCCAAACTCTTTGCCCTTTAAATTAGGCCAAACATAAATTGATTCGCTGATGATATTTTTTTTCATGGCTGGGTGACTGTGAGCGGTTGGTATCCCTTTTGATA
This sequence comes from Chitinophagia bacterium, assembly GCA_041303255.1. Lineage (GTDB taxonomy): Bacteria > Bacteroidota > Bacteroidia > Chitinophagales > Chitinophagaceae > Pollutibacter. The sequence goes on from JBFYPP010000089.1 coordinate 1,543, forward strand.
AAGGACCTGGCTCTGCGGGAAATACATATTGCAGTCCGTGTTCCAGAAATTCAAGTAATGCGAGCTTATTCACCCGCTTTCGGTTAAAATCAATTAATCCTGCCACTTTACTTCTGTTCAATGAAGCATTAATCTCCGCTCCACTGATGTATAAAGAGCGGGAAAGATCTTGGTATTGCCATTCTTTTTTACCCAACAAGACTATTTTAAGCAGGATCACAATATCCTGAGGGCGCATTCCATTGTGCTTTCTCATGTCACAAAGCTATGTATAATTTATCAATTCGCAAAATGCGAAATGAAAATTCACTTTGGTTGTAGATTAATTATTTCAAGAATATTAAAATGAATTGATCCTATTTTGTCCAAGAATTAAGGGGTCGATACACTACCGTATTGCCGATAAACTTTCTGCGATTTATTTTCTTAGCCATGATAGTTTCAATTAAACTGTAAATAATTTAGAAGACTGCAAAGAAAAAAGAGGCCCTCTCTGGATTTAGATAAAATATCTTACCTTATAGCTATCATTTATAAAAAACAATTTTATGAACAGAAGAAAATTTATAGAAAATAGCGCGGCTAGTTTAGCTGCAGTAGGTATCCTCTCCCACCTACCTAGCTCCTTATTGGCCATGCCTAATTACAAGGGAATCAAGATCCCTATTGGTTATCAGTCATATGTACTTCGCGACGAAATCAATAAAGATATCGTAGGTACTTTAAAAAGGACTTTTGAAATGGGGTATCAGCATGTTGAAATGTGTTCACCCTTTGGCTATGCGCCCGACAGTTTTGGCGCTCTTGCAAAGTATACTGGAAAGGAATTGAAAAATATTGTAAATGATTCAGGCCTAGCTTGTTATAGTGCACATTTTACTTGGAATGAATTAGAAAAGAATTTAGATGAGCGTATCGCATTTGCAAATGAAATGGGATTGAAGCATATGGTATGTTCTGGAGGATTGGATGGAAAAACAATGGATGATTTGAAAAAGCAATGTAATACCTTAAATAAAATTGGGGAGAAAATCACTAACGCTGGTTTAGTAGCTGGTTATCACAATCACAATGGAGAATTTGAGCAGAAAAAAGACGGCAGACCCGATTATGATATTATTTTAGAACAACTAGATCCTAACTATGTTAAAATGCAATTCCAAGTAGCGGCTATACAAGTAGGCTATAAGGCTGCAGACTATTTCCGTAAGTTTCCTGGCCGTTTTATATCTGCACATTTACAAGACTATTCAACCAATGACCATAATAAACAAATCATATTAGGTGAAAAAGGATTGGTTGATTGGAAAGACTTTTTTGTTGCAGCTAAAGTAGGTGGTTTAAAATGGGTCTTTGTAGAAATGGAATCTGACCCAGGTACTTTAGAAGGAAGTGTGAAGTATTTAAAAACGCTTTAGAAATTCAGGGAGAATAAAGAATTCGTTATTGTATTCAAACCCATGAAAAAAATAAAGTAGAAAATAAATTAGGGCGCGCCGATTTTATTAAAAAGCTACCATTGCCACTGCCAGTGTTTATATTGTACCTAGAAGTGTTCTAGGAAGCTTGGCCTATGTAGTATATCGACCTCTTAATTTTTTAGACAAAATGCGGAATGTTAGCTTAAAAGACACAGAGAATTGTTTATACTCCCTGATATAATTTTCATAGACATGTCCCCTTTATTTTCATCTCTTTCTATTAAAAATGGGCTAAAAACGACAAATCTTGCCACAAAAGGTTCGTAATCATCCCCTTTAGGGCTACACATTATTTAAGAAGATAATAATGGTTTCTGAAAATAACTCATTTGTAATCAAATTTATTTATCTACAAAAAGGCATGAAGGTAATTAGCAGTGTCTTTAAGTCCTGCATTCCTTAGCTGATCCAATACTTCCAATTCATCCATTTTGGGATTTTTTTTATTTAAGACCATTTCTTTAAATGCAGCTATTGCCTGCTCCTGGTTAAGATCAATTATGTCGGTTAAAAAATCATCAGCCGTTTTTGCATTGAGGCCAAACGATTGCAAATATTGCTCAGGAAAATCTTTAATATTATTTGTCACAATTAAATTAGCATTCACCTTTATTGCTGCTGCAAGAACGTGGCGATCGTCTATATCTGGCAGTTCGAGATTATCTATCAGCCCTTTATAATTCTGAACAAGTGCATCTGGAAATGCAAAATTGACTTTATTTATCCTATTGACTGCTTCCGCCTCATCTACCCCTTTTTCCAACATAACTTTTTTCCATTCTTCAAAAATATGTTCACTCCACTTCGGCGTATAAAGATCATAGTAGCCAAACCATAAAAGTATATCACGTATTATAACAGGATATACAACATTTGTGTCTAAAACAGCAGTAAACCTTACACTATGAATCATATAAACCTGTTTCTTCGTCAGCGTTCATAATATCAATGATATGCTGTTTTTGCTGTCGCTTCATTTCTGTACGATAATTTACAATATCATCAAACTTTATTCGTCTGTGCTTCCCTACTTTGGTAAATGCAATCTTTCCTTCCTCTAACAATTTCACGAGATGAGGTCTTGAGCATCCAAGTATTTCAGCGGCAGCCTGTGTTGTAACTTCAGTTGCAATTGGAACTATTGAAATCAACTTACCTTCTCCCATTGCTTTTAGAATTTCTCCTAAAAGCTTTAAAGCGGGTAAGGGAATTTTAATCTTTTCAGCAGACTCCTCAATTTCAATTTCCGGCTGTTCTGATTCAAGTTGTTCCATCACGGATGCTAAAGCACTATAAGATGCACTTGCAACTTTCTGATCAAGCTTTGAGGGCTTTCTTATGGGCTCTAAAATGTTCATACTTTATGATTTTGAATCAAATGTAAACGAAATATTCGAAATAAACAAAATAATCGAAATTTTTAGAATTTTCATTACAGTCACCTCACCTGAGTAAAAGGACCCCCCGGGTAGTTGGCTAAAATGAAACGCAAACTAACTTCATTTATATCATTTCAATACTTGCTAACAACTCAGGTTCAAAAATTCACAATGGCATCAAAATTACCCCCTTCATATAAAGGTTGAAACTGGAATATTTTGGTTTTATTGCGTTATAGTTGCCATTGTAAGTACATTAAAAATAGGTTAATAAACAGCCTATATCTTCTGCTATCTGATTCGTAATCACCCCCTTTAGGGCTACCAAACGCGATTTTCGGTCAACTTTTAACGGTTGACCGATTTTTTTTGCCTCTGAAACCCGCGCCACATCTGCGATTAAAGCGAATATGGTGTTCACCCGAAAAGTTCGAAATTCGTTTTTTTGTCTGTCATGCTGAATAGTTTGTTGTAAAGCTATTTCAGGACAAGACACTGTTTACTTGGAGACAAATGCAGTATATTTGCTAATAAAATTAGCAAATTCTGAATTTGAGTAGCTTTAAGCTTGCTTCAATTAAAACATATGACGGAAAACAATACATCTGACATCATCTTATACAGTTCACCTGACGGAAATGTGAGGGTGGAAGTAATCTATTCGGGTGAAACATTTTGGCTAACCCAAAAAAGAATGTCCGAATTGTTTGGTGTCGAAGTTCCTGCAATAAGCAAGCATCTTGATAATATCTATGAATCAGGTGAGCTTTTAGAGAACTCAACTATTTCCATTTTGGAAACAGTTCAGAAAGAAGGTAGCCGAAATGTGACTAGGAGTATGGAGTATTATAATCTAGATGCCGTAATTGCCGTAGGTTACAGAGTAAATAGTAAACAGGCCACCCAATTCCGAATTTGGGCTACCAAGACCCTTAGGGAATTCATTATCAAGGGTTTTGTACTTGATGATGAACGACTGAAGCAGGGGAATCGCTTTGGAAAAGATTATTTTGATGAGTTACTGGAACGTATCAGAGAGATTCGTGCCAGTGAAAGACGTTTTTATCAAAAAATAACAGATATCTACGAACAGTGTAGCATTGATTATAATAAAGATGGAGATATAACACAGACATTTTTCAAAACAGTTCAAAACAAATTGCACTGGGCGATTACGGGTAAAACTGCTGCGCAAATCATTGCTGAGAGAGTCAATGCAACAGACGCTAATATGGGATTACAAACCTGGAAAAATGCTCCTCAAGGTAAGATTCTGAAATCTGATGTTTCCATCGCTAAAAATTATCTTATTGAAAAGGAGATAAAAGAGCTGGAAAGGGTCGTTACGATGTATTTGGATTATGCTGAAAATCAGGCCGCGAGAGGTATACCAATGAAGATGAAAGATTGGGTTGAAAAAATTGACGGATTCCTGCAGTTTAATGAATATAAAATTCTAAAGGATGTAGGAAATGTAAGTCATGAAGTGGCAAAAAAAATTGCAGAATCAGAATTTGAAAGGTTCAGAATTGTACAGGACAATAATTTTGAAAGTGATTTTGATAAAACATTCAAACATATAAAGCCTTCCCAAAAGAGTAACTAAACAGGCATATTTAGAGTTTATCTAACTAGCTAGTTCAAAAACTAATTATTTCTGCTGAATCTGGTCCTAATTCTTTCGTATTGAGGCTATTTTGGGCTACCAAAAATCCCTGGCTTTCACCGGGGGTTTTTATTTTCCGCCAATTTTCTCGTTCAAATCTCTGAAGGCATAAATTAATTCGTGAATTTGTTCATTTTGTTTATGAATGAGGATTGAATTAAAAATTATATCCCCATCAATGTAAGCTGTCCCATTTTCTTTAATATAAGATCCATTATTGTATAGATCAAACCATGCATCGAATTTTCTTTTTCTTGCAATTTGTCGGTTGTCTAAACTCTCACAGACATAAATGGCAACATTTCTGATATTTTCGAAGAATAAACTCAGTACAAATTGAATTGTAGCTCCAATTTTTTGATCACTAATATTATTGAATGGGTTTCCATCTATGGAGATGAAATTTATTTCATAAACAGGACATTTAATTTGTTGGTAGTCGGCAAATAAATGACTTGCTTTCAGGAAATAAATTTTATAAGTTATTCCTGCGTGGGTTACAAACTCGAAGGAGAGATTATCTATTGTCTTTAATGGATAGGGGGTTGACAAAATTGAATTTTTGTTTTAATTCTGAAATTTTACCCCCCCCCTGGATATGTTCAGCAATAGCTTTTTTGTCTGCCAACATTTTTTTGAAAATGGCAGCACCTTTTGAGTTTGTAGAACTTTTTATTGTGCTTGTATTTTTCATGAACAAGTCAAAGTTAAATGATTTCTTTATTATCACTGAGTGATTTTACACCTTTAAAAGGTGTAAAAAAACAGATTGATCTATGTTCTAATCTTTAATTTTTATTTTGAATACCTGCATAAGTATATCTTTTCACTCCCTTTTGGTCCTGAATTGCCTCACGTATCATGGCCTTTGCTATGCTCTTTGCAGCTATGGGTTTATACTTCGATGGTATAACAAAAGAAAATATGGGCATGATGAGTTGACTGATCCTCTCTCCAAGTCTAAATTCATTTCTATTACCCATTAGTAAAGAAGGCTGGAAAATGCCGATGTATTGTATGGGCATTTTTTCTATGGCCTGTTCCACTTCTCCTTTAATGCGTAAATAAAAATTAGAACTGGAACTGTCTGCTCCTACTGATGACACTAATAAAAGTTTTGGGACATTGTTTATCACGCAAGCCTGCGCGACTGCCACTGGGATGTCGTAATCAACTTTGCGGTAAGCCGACAAATCGCCTTTCATCTTTTTTTGTGTAGTTCCAATTGCTATAAATACTGCATCAATTCCCTTTAATGCTTCATTTAAAGCCGACTGGTTTGTAAAGTCAACAATCACCTCATGAATGCGTGAGTTGCTTAATCCTAATGGTCGTCTACTGAATAAGGTGATTTTGTTGTCGTTTGTTTGTAATAGCTCATCGACAATACAACTGCCAATTAAACCGCTGGCTCCAATGATGGCATAATTCTTCATAGTTAAATTTTATCTTGTTATACCACCAACAACCCTGCTTTACGCATGGTGTTCATGGGTTTGTTGTCCCAGAACAATTCAAAATCTTCCAAACCTGCTGATTCATAATCTGCTTTGATGACTTGCAGTGATAGATGTGGTTGTTGGTATATGGAAATCTTGGGTAAAATGCCCAAGAACCATTCTCCTTTAGCAGGTTCAACGTTGATGGAAAAACTGCCTTGTATTGTTTGGAAATTGAAATTCATTACTTCCCACTTGCTTCCTTTCTTTGATTTTTGTACTATTTCAGTTTGGGGTGTTTTACCCAACCAAATGACTTTACTGTGGGGCTGATGTTGTAATGAAGTTTCATTAATGGCATTGAGA
>JBFYPP010000090.1:0-7811 GCA_041303255.1 Chitinophagia bacterium
ATATCAATCCAAGTAAACTCTTTATTGGGTGATATTAATTCAGTAAGAATCAAAATTTTGGAAAGGTTTAAATAACAACCAAGCTATTGCTTCCGCCAAATGAGTTGGGAACTTCACTGTCGGCTTCCGGATCGTTTGCCCAATTCTTGCTGTCGATACGGTATTTGAACTCGTGCTTAGAATCTTTGGGAAGATTTACTTCTGCATTGAAAGAACCATCTTTCTTTTTGCTCATGATTACAGAATTCTTCCAATCGCTGTTCAATCCAAGAATTTCCACTGTTTCAGCCAATTCTGGCTTGAGACTGAACTTCACTTTGCAATAATCCTTTGTTTTATAATAAGTTTTCTGAAGCATAATTGATGTATTTAGTACACATTAATACAATTTCCAGTCAAAGGTAACCTGAAACCAATCGACATCAGGTCCTTGATAGGTTAAGATTTGAAGAATAGTAACGAAACATAGTTTCACCTGCTTTTGTCCTTTCGTTTTTTCCTTCAATTTCTTGTAAATTGAAGGATGAACAAAAGATCCTTCATCAAAAATGCCACCTTCACTGGCATCGGTGCAACATTAGGAATGGATGCACTTGCAGCATTGTTTGAAACCAAACTTGGCGTTTCGGGTGATGCATTGGCAACGGATGAAAAATTCTGGAAAGAGATAAGAAAACAATACCTCCTCAAACCGGAATACATTAACCTGGAAAATGGATACTATAATTTTATTCCTCAACCCTTACTGGAGAAATTCATCGCGCATGTAAGAGAAGTAAACTACCAAGGTGCTTATTACATGAGAAACAACGCAGTAGAAAATAAAAAAAGAGTTACAGCAAAATTGGCAGCACTTATGGGCTGTTCTGCTGAAGAAGTTGCCATCACCAGAAATACCACTGAATCATTAGATATTGTTATTGCAGGTAAGCATTGGGAAAAAGGCGATGAAACCATCATGGCAGAGCAAGATTATGGATCCATCATTGAAATGCTCAAACATATGGGAGATCGCTATGGTGTAATAAACAAAATGGTGTCGGTACCCAACCATCCAAAATCAGATGAAGAGATTGTAGCACTGTATGAAAATGCCATCACGCCAAAAACGAAATTGATTTTGGTTTCGCATATTATCAATATAACTGGACAAATACTTCCCATCAAAAAGATATGCGATATGGCACATGCAAAAGGTGTTGAAGTTTGCGTGGATGGTGCCCACGCAGTAGCGCATTTCAAATTCAACATCCCTGATTTGAATTGTGATTATTATGGCGCATCCTTACACAAATGGTTAAGCACACCTTTAGGAGCCGGATTACTTTATGTGAAGAAAGAAAAAATGCCAGGCATACAACCCCTCATTGTTGGATGGGAAAAAGAACCCTACAAAATGCTCAGGATCAGTCACACTGGAACTCACCCCTCACATACTGACTTAACCATTGAAGATTCAATCGACTACTACAACATGATTGGTGCTGAAAGAAAAGAAAGTCGCATGCGTTTTTTACAAGAATACTGGACTTCCAAAGTGCGCAATGTATCACGCATCATCATCAATACACCTGCTGAAAGCCACAGGGCATGCGGTATTGCGAATGTTGGTATTGAAGGCATCAAACCTGGAGATCTTGCAAAACGTTTATTGGATGAACATCGTGTTTATACAGTTGCCATCGATGGCGCTAATGTATATGGATGCAGAATTACACCTAACGTATACACCACCACTGATGAACTTGATCAATTTGTTGCTGCATTAAAGAAGTTAGCTTCATAACATGGCTGAAAAAAAATCTATCGTAAAAGATTTGCTGCAATATGCCAGTAAAGAAAAAGCGGAATTTCTTCCAAAGTTTTTCAAAACTGGTAAAGGACAATATGGAGAAGGTGATCGCTTTCATGGTGTAGTAGTTCCCGATCAAAGAAAAGTCGCTAATAAAAATGCCCCATCTACCTCTAAAGAAACCATTGTAGAATTATTACATTCTCCATTTCATGAAGAGCGACTCACTGGTATTTTTATTTTGTGTAACAAATTCAACGAAGCTAAAAAATCAGGAAAAGAAAAAGAATGGTATGACCTCTATTTAAAAATGGCTGAACGCATAAACAATTGGGACTTAGTTGATACATCTGCTCATATTATAGTAGGGCAATACCTAGAAGATAAAGATCGAACCATCTTGTATAAACTAGCCAAAGAAAACTCACTTTGGAAAAATAGAATTGCTGTAGTAGCCACCTGGCATTTCATTAGAAAAAACAGTGACCTCAAAGACATCCTTCAACTTAGTGAAATCATGCTTACGCACAAACATGATCTCATGCACAAAGCCACAGGTTGGATGTTACGCGAAGGCTGGAAAAAAGACGCAAAGCAAATCGAAAAATTCCTAGATAAATTCGCTACTCAAATGCCACGCACTATGTTGCGTTATGCCATTGAAAAAATGGAAGAGACAAAAAGAAAGGGTTACCTGAATCTCAGATAACCCCCCTCACCCAAAACTATTGCACTTGCAACTATCTAATTCTATCAGTTGCCACGGACGGAGTCGAACCGCCATTGGAGGTTTTGTGGACCTCTGCCTATCCCCTCGGCCACGTGACCTTTTATTAGTCTATCAAATTTATAGACTTATTGTCTATCAACCAAATATTTATTAAATAAAAACGGGACATTTTCATGTCCCGCCTTCAAATTTGATACAAACTTTATCATTTGTGGTAGAACTTCTCGTCTACGATGAAATCACCTTCCCAACGTTGAACTGCAACTTGCTTGTAATTTACGCGTCCCATTCCTTTCAAAGTAACATCCATCCAATTTTCCACCATGGTTATGCCATTCTGCTCATCAGCAGTTATTGCACCAACACCCATACCATGAAACTCTTCAATCGCACCAACAAATGCCAACTCACGCTCACGATTGGCAGCCTTGCCTACACATGGCTCCATGTGTCCCAAATCAACCATCACCACATTTTCACCATAGTACTTATCAAATGCATCAATCATTTTACCTTGGGCCATCATATCATAGATGTCCTTGATTTTTTCTGTGTAACTCATCTTTTTAATTTTTAGATCCCAAAGATAATAAACAATGTTTAAACATTGATATAAATAAGACAAAAAAATTTAGCCTAGCATTTTAGCCAATGCCGAAGGGATAAATTCAGCGGGATTGGCAATTGCAGATTGCTTTGAGGGTGCAAAATCGACCAAAGAAACAAGACGGTCCACTCCCATGGCATTTAAATCCTTGAGTGGAATTGGTGTTTCACCACAGATGGCATATACTTTGGTACCGTGTTTTCTAGACAAATCAACCAGTTTACCGACTACTTTACCATAAAAACTGGATTCATCTACAGTGCCCTCTCCAGTAAGTAGCACATCTGCATCAGCAATCACTTTTTCCAATTGGATTGATTCAATCAAGTATTCAACTCCTGAAACCATCCTTGCTCCTAAAAAAATATCACATCCCCCGCCTAAACCACCAGCAGCTCCTGCGCCTGGCTCTTGCGCGACAGACCTTTTCATGTATTTAATAAACACATCATCAAGGTGTTTTAACCCCATTTCCAGCATTTCAATTTGTTCTGGAGTTGCCCCTTTCTGTTTTGCAAATACCTGAGCTGCTCCATCGGGTCCAAAAAAAGGACTCTTCACATCACAGGCAACTGTAAATTGAATGTGTTCCAACAAATCGACTTCTGGCAATACCAACTCATTAATGGAAGTGAGGCTTTCCCCACAAGGATCCAACGGATCTCCGTTTTTGTCTAGGAACATATAACCCAAAGCATCTGCCATCCCAACTCCTCCATCATTTGTTGCACTGCCGCCAATACCCAAAAGAACATGTTGTGCACCGCGTACAATGGCATCACGAATCATTAAACCCGTTCCATAGGTGGATGCGCGCATGGGATTGAATTCCGCTTCATTTAACAAAGCCAATCCACTGGCAGCAGCCATTTCAATAAATGCAGTCTGGGTTGAAGCCGCATATTGGTATTGAGCAACAATGGGTCTCCCTAAAGGATCTACAGTTTGTGTAGATACTGTTTTCGTTTGAAAATAATGCTGTATGATTTGAGAAAACCCATCACCACCATCTGACATTGGAAAAGCATTTACCTCCGCATCTGGATGTAATGAAAAGATCTCCTTTTGCAACAAATTGCACAAGGAGATCGAATCAATGCTTCCTTTAAACTTATCGGGAGCTAAAACTATTTTCATCCTAATTTGGGATATACTGCATTAACACCTAGTTCTTCTTCAATACGAATCAACTGATTGTATTTTGCCAAACGATCTGTTCTTGATGCAGAACCTGTTTTTATTTGTCCGCAATTCAACGCCACAGCAAGATCCGCAATGGTAGTGTCTTCTGTCTCGCCACTACGGTGACTCATTATTGAGGTATAGCCGTTTGTCTGTGCAAGTCTAACTGCATTGATCGTTTCAGTAACGGTTCCAATCTGGTTCACCTTTACCAAAATACTGTTGGCAATTCCTCTATCAATACCTTCTTGCAAACGCAATACATTGGTTACAAAAAGATCATCACCAACAAGCTGACATCTGTTCCCAACAGATTCTGTCAACTTTTTCCAACCATCCCAATCATCTTCAGACATCCCATCTTCAATAGACGTGATTGGATATTTATCTACCCAAGTGGTCCAATAGGCAACCATCTCATCTGAGCTGATCACTTTGCCTGAACTCTTGTAAAACTTGTATGTTTTATCTGCTTCGTTGAACATCTCTGTAGCTGCAGCATCCATTGCAATGTTGATCTGAGACCCTGTCTTGTAACCAGCAGCTTCGATCGCTTCAAGTACCGTTTCAATTGCCTCTTCATTGCTTTGGATATCTGGTGCAAAACCACCTTCATCACCTACATTGGTGCTGTATCCTTTTTTCTTCAATACCGTTTTCAAGGCATGGAAAATTTCTACTCCCCAACGCAATCCTTCACTAAAAGATGAAGCACCTGTTGGCACTACCATAAATTCTTGAAAATCTATTTTATTGTCGGCATGCGCACCTCCATTAAGGATATTCATCAACGGCACTGGTAAAGTGACTGCATTTACACCACCCAGGTACCTGTATAAACTCAGGTTACTCTCTTGAGCAGCTGCTTTTGCTACTGCCATAGAAACAGCTAAAGTAGCGTTGGCACCAAGCTTCGCTTTGTTTGGTGTGCCATCAATTTCAATCAACATCCTGTCTATCAACGCCTGCTCAGTTGCAGGTACACCAATCAATTTGTTTGTGATAATGCTGTTGATATTATCGACTGCTTTCAAAACACCTTTACCAACATACAGGTTTTTGTCCCCATCACGCAGTTCCACGGCTTCGTGTCTTCCGGTGGATGCACCAGATGGCACAGCTGCTCTACCCAAAAATCCGTTCTGTGTAATTACATCTACTTCTACTGTTGGATTTCCCCTGCTATCCAGGATTTGTCTAGCATGAATGTTGGCAATAAAACTCATAATTGTTGGTTTGTTGGTTGTATAATGTTTGGCAGGAAATCAATTTGTTGAGCCAGTGAGCGCTCTAAACACTTGTTCGAGGCTATTGGCTTGCGGTTGCAAAGAAACGATATTCGAAGTATCTGGCAAAGGAGATTCCAATAATTCCTGAAGACCTGCATCAGCCACAATCTTCCCTTTATTGATAATGATCACCCTGCTGCAAATGGCTTCCACCTCTTGCAGAATATGCGTTGAAAATAAAATGGTCTTCTGTTTTCCTAAGGCTTTGATTACTTCTCTGATTTCAATGATTTGGTTGGGGTCTAATCCCGTTGTTGGCTCATCTAAAATCAACACTTCAGGATCATGAATCAAAGCTGCTGCTAAACCTACCCTTTGCTTATATCCTTTAGACAATTGCTCAATCAATTTATCCGCCTCTGGCGTTAAACCAGTTAATGCAATTACCTCTTCTACCCTTTTTTTGGCAGAGGTAATTTGGTGTAAGCCCGCAACAAAATCCAAATACTCACGCACATACATGTCTTGGTAAAGTGGATTAAGTTCTGGTAAATACCCTATTTTTTTCTTGGTAGCAAGCGCCTCCCCTTCAACAGGCAAACCGCAGACTTCTATTTTACCACCATCCGGGAGCAAATAACCAGTGATCATTTTCATGGTGGTGGATTTTCCAGCACCATTTGGACCAAGAAATCCAACGATCTCTCCTTGCTTTACTTCAAAGCTAATGGTGTCGACTGCCTTCTGCGTGCCGTAAACTTTTTGTATTTGATCAACCTTGATTGACATATTTTTTTCTTAATCTTCTACCTCTTTGCTAGACACCGGAAGTTGTTCGTAAGCGCCTTTCCAAGCAAGCCATCCAAAAATGACCAGCCCTATAGCAATGGGTAAAAAGATGATGGCAAATATACTCCATTGAATAATGGTATCTGTTGTGGGCTTGGCATTGATTTGCTCAATAGTCGTTTTTAACAAAATGCTATAGCTTGCAATTGCTAAAAAAATCCAAACCAAACCAAGGTATTTTTTTATACTATTCATACTTTTTTAATCATTCACATTAGGATCAATGCGGTTTGTTAAATAAATAACACCTATCAAAAGTGATACCGCTGCTACAGCAATCGGATACCATAAACCCACCAACACATCATTGGTGTAAATCGTACCCAGCAATACCGCAATGAAAGGAGTCATCCCTCCAAAAACACCATTGCCCAAGTGATAAGGAAGACTCATGGATGTGTACCTGATTTTGGTTGGAAAAATTTCTACTAAAAAAGCAGCAATCGGTCCGTATACCATGGTTACAAACACAATCTGCACAAAGATCAATGCAACCAACGACCAATATACATTATCAGGTACTAGACGTGCTGATTTCACTTGGGTCTGTATTTTCTCAACCCCACTGTTAAATAAGGTATCGGTACTCGTCTTTTTCTCGGTAATCCCATTTTGATAAAAATGATAGGTTGTTGTGGATTGTAGACTGTATGCTTTCCCACCCATTGGTGAAATAACCCGTTCTATTTTTGTCTTACTGTCGTCCATTACCACGGTTTCAATCTTGGTCAAATCCAACATCATACGGTAGATTGGTCTATATGAAACTACCGCCAATAGCAATCCCCCCATAATTATCCATTTCCTACCCACCTTATCACTCCAGTTTCCAAAGAAGACAAACAAAGGCGTAGCAAAAACAATCGCCCAGATTAAGATGGTCCTGGTCTGCTCAAAATCCACCTTGCACACATTCTCCAAGAAAGTTTGCGCATAAAATTGACCAGTATACCAAACTACACCCTGACCCATGGTTGCCCCAAACAAGGCCAACAACACCATTTTTAGGTTGGAACGTTTCATCAAACTCTCCTTGATCGGGTTCGCGGAAGTCTTGCCTTCTGCTTTGAGTTTTGAAAACAAAGGCGATTCCTTCATTTTCAAACGGATATAAATACTTATGCCTACCAACACTATTGAAAGCCAAAATGGAATTCTCCAGCCCCAAGATTCAAAAGCACGAATAGATGCTGCCTCATCTTCAGCTAAACTTTTTCTGGTAATCAAAATGACGCCCAGCGAAAGCAACAATCCCAAGGTTGCTGTAGTTTGTATCCAACTTGTATAGAAGCCTCTTCTATTCGGTGGTGAATACTCCGCTACATACGTAGCAGCACCTCCGTATTCGCCACCCAATGCCAACCCTTGAATCAAGCGCAACAGCAATACCAGTAAGGGTGCAGCAAAACCAATGGTTTCATA
>JBFYPP010000091.1:0-7629 GCA_041303255.1 Chitinophagia bacterium
GCGAAAACTATGTTCAAGAATTAGTGCAGAAACAGTCCATAATGCCTAAAGACATCCGTTGGCATTTTATAGGACATTTGCAATCGAATAAAGTAAAAATGATTGCTCCCTTTGTCCATTTAATTCACGGTGTTGATAGCACAAAACTATTAGAGGTGATTAACAAAGAGGGTGGGAAATTAGAGAGACAAATCAATTGTCTTTTGCAAGTTCATATTGCCAAGGAAGAGACCAAGTTCGGATTTGATATACCAGAGGCCAGACAGGCCGCAGCAGTCTATTTTCTAGAAAAAAAATATGATCATGTTGCAGTTTGTGGTTTGATGGGGATGGCTTCATTTTCAGACAACCTTCAATTGGTGCAGGATGAATTCCAATCGTTGAAACAGCTATTTACAGAGATAAAAGAGTTGAATAAAAATGCCGCTCAATTCAACATCTTGTCAATGGGAATGAGCGGCGATTATTTGTTGGCAATTCAGAATGGAAGTACGATGGTTAGAGTCGGTAGCCTATTGTTTGGGAAGCGATAACCATTAACTGTTGGCGGTTGTCAGTTAACAGTTAACCGTCAACTGTCAACTGCTAACCGCCAACTGTCCTTACTTCTTCCTCCCCGCATAATCAAACACAAGGTTGCAAAACGCCTTTACACCAACATCAAGCATACTGTCATCAATATAAAAATCAGGTGTATGATGCGGTGCAGCTTTAGCAGGGTCTGACCCTTTTGGCATACCGCCTAGATTGAAAAAAAAGGTTGGCGCTCTTTCCCCAAAAAAAGAAAAATCTTCTGCACCGGTTGTCCATCTGCCCATTGTAACATTCTCTTTTCCTGCTGCTTTCTCGAGTGAAGCAATAGATGCAGCAACAAGTGCAGGATCATTATAGGTGACGAGTGTTTTGGTATCAATATTTACTTCAACTTCAGCTCCCCATGCTTCAGCAACTTTTTGTGCGACCTGCTTTATTTTTAAATGCACATCTTTTTGCATTTTGCTATCGAGTGTTCTGATTGTTCCTTCTAACTCTGCTTCTTCGGGAATGATATTTGCTCTTACGCCACTGTGAAATTTACCGACTGTAATTACAACAGGAGCGACTGTTAAATCTGATTGTCTACTTACAATGGTTTGTAAGTTGTTGATGATTTGTGTGCCGACAACAATAGGGTCGATACCAGTCCATGGTGTTGATCCGTGGGTTTGCTTTCCTTTTACTTTGATTGTGAACCAATCAGAAGAAGCCATCATCGAACCACTGATGTATTTGATTTGTCCGATTTCTAAACCAGAGGCAATATGTAATCCAAAGACAGCATCAACTTTAGGATTGTCCATTACACCTTCTTTAATCATCAAAGGAGCACCACCTTCTTCATTTCCAGGAGAACCTTCTTCAGCGGGTTGAAAAAAGAATTTGATGGTACCAGCGATGTCTTTTTTCATGGAAGCCAATACCTCGGCAGTCCCCATTAAAATAGAAGTATGCGTATCATGTCCGCATGCATGCATAACCGGTACTGTATTTCCCAAATACTCTGCTGTAACTGTAGATTTGTAGGCTACATCCACTCTTTCTTTAACGGGTAGTCCGTCTATATCCGCACGAAGTGCAATAACTGGTCCGGGTTTACCCCCCTTCAACACACCCAAAACACCCGTTTTGGCGAGCTTGGTTACTTCGATACCCAATTTGGCGAGGTGGGCTGCAATGTATTCTTGTGTTTTGAATTCGCGGTTACCCAGTTCTGGATTCTGGTGAATATGTCTTCTCCATTCAATCAATTTTGCTGAAATGGCAGTAGATTTTGCATCTATTGTAGCCGTATAGGGCGATTGGGCAACTGCTGAAGCCATGAATAAGGTGAGGGCAACTGAAAGAATACTTCTCATTTCTTAAAATTTAGAATTGTAATATAAGAAATTTGAAGGTTTCTATTTCGTAACTTTGCAACCTTTCAGCATATTCAATTTAACAAGATGATCAGCGCACGCAATATTACCCTGGCTTATGGCAAGAGAGTACTTTTTGATGAAGTAAACATCAATTTTATCAAGGGCAACTGTTATGGAATTATTGGGGCCAACGGAGCTGGAAAAAGTACTTTTTTGAAGATCTTGAGTGGTGAAATAGAACCAAACAAAGGGACGGTAGAAATCACTCCTGGAGAGCGAATGGCAGTATTGAACCAAAACCAGTTTCAGTTCGACGAACAGTCGGTTTTAAATACCGTGTTGATGGGGCACAAGAAATTATGGGAAGTGGGTCAGGAGCGGGAGAAAATTTATGCCAAAGAAGATTTTTCGGAAGAAGATGGAATAAGAGCAGGAGAGTTAGAATCGGAGTTTGGCGAAATGGGAGGATATACTGCCGAAAGTGATGCTGCAACTTTTTTAAATGAATTGGGTGTAAAAGAAGTCTACCACCAGACCTTGATCAAAGACATGCCCTCTAATTTGAAGGTGCGTGTGCTTTTGGCACAGGCTCTTTTTGGTAACCCAGATATTCTGTTGTTGGATGAGCCTACAAACGGATTGGATATTGAAACCATCGGGTGGTTAGAGAATTTCCTTGCTGATTACCAGAACATTGTTTTGGTGGTGAGTCACGATCGTCACTTTTTGGATGCGGTATGTACGCACGTTTCAGATGTTGACAGACAAAAGATCAAAACCTTTACAGGAAATTATACATTCTGGTACGAGTCTTCTCAATTGATGGCAAGGCAGATCAATGACAAGAATAAAAAGAATGAGGACAAGCGACAAGCTTTACTTGATTTCATTGCGCGATTCAGTGCCAATGCTTCTAAATCTAAACAGGCAACATCCAGGAAGAAAGCATTGGAAAAATTGACCATTGAAGAAATTGAACCCTCCAATAGAAAATACCCTGGTATAATTTTTCAACCATTGAGGGAAGTAGGCAACCAAATTCTATCCATAGAAAATTTAAAAAAATCGGTGGATGGAAGAAACCTGTTTGACAAAATAACTTTCTCGGTCAGCAAAGGAGATAAAATTGCATTTGTGAGTAAGGATGCATTGGCCGTGACTGCTTTTTTTGAAATTATCAACAACCAAGTTCAAGCAGATGGAGGGAAATTTGAATGGGGTACAACGATCACTAAATCTTATTTGCCTGTAGAGAATTCAGCATTTTTCATGGAAGAATTGGGATTACTTGATTGGCTTCGTCAGTTTGTTCCACCTCATGTAACAGATGCCGATGAGCCATTTCTGAGAGGATTTTTGGGTAAAATGCTATTCAGTGGAGACGATATTCAGAAAAAAACAAAGGTCTTAAGTGGGGGAGAAAAAGTAAGGTGTATGGTGAGCCGCATGATGTTGCAGAATCCAAATCTTATAATTTTAGATCAACCAACCAACCACTTAGATTTGGAAAGCATTCAAAGTTTCAACGAAGGATGTATCAATTTCCCTGGTGTGGTTATGCTAACGTCTCATGACCATACCTTTATGCAGACTGTAGCCAACCGCATCATTGAATTGACCCCCAAGGGAGCTATTGATAGACTCATGACCTTTGATGAATATGTGGCAGACAAGCGCGTTGCAGAGCTTAGGGCTGAGTATTATGCTTGATGTATGTCATCTTGCAGACTAACATTTGTCATTGCGATTAAGTAAGTACTACAGCCATCTTTGTAAAAATACAAAAGATGCTTACCGTAGAAACCTTACCACAGCAAGCCGAACATTTTGAGTGGCTCAATGCCATTGATTTTTTTCACAATTACCTTGATATTATTGGAGAGCGGGTGACTGATTTGTCCGATCGTGGTGGTGCGCAGGTTGATCGAATTAAAGTGGAATATTTTGCAGAACAATTGGATCAATTGCGTGATCGGTTGTATAAACTCTCCTACCATGTGAGTGAGCATATGGATGAAATTGAAACAGTACCAACAGATGATAACCGTTTGGAATTGGATCTTCAAAAACTACACCATCAAGGGTTGAGAGAAAAGTTTGATTTATTTGAAGAGCAGGTAAATGAGTATAGAACCTCGTTCAATGAGTTTTATGTAAAAAATCTAGAATATTACTACTGACGGTATTCCCCAAAAACTTTCCGGAGTGTTTCAGCAATTTCACCGAGGGTGCAATGGTGTTCAACTGCTTCAATAACCAGTGGCATTAGATTGGTATTTCCCAATGCTGCCATCTCAATTGCAGATAAGCAAGCCATTGCTTTTTCATGATCCCTTTTGGCTTTGAGTGCGTTTATTTTTGCAATTTGTATTTCACGAATGGTGTCGTCAATTCTAAAAGGTTTTGGTCCAGCTGCTGCAGTTGTCTGAAATTTATTTACACCTACAACAACTTTTTTTTCTTCTTCAATATCTCTTTGGTATTTGTATGCACTGGCTGCAATCTGCTCTTGCATGAAACCTTTTTCAATAGAAGCCACACTGCCACCCATTTTATCTATCTGTACCATGAGCTTTTCAATTTCAATTTCCATGGCGTTGGTCATGGCTTCTACAAAATAGGAGCCTGCAAGTGGATCGGCGGTATCGGCTACACCACTTTCAAATGCAATGATTTGCTGTGTTCGTAAAGCAACCTGTGCTGCTTCTTCAGTTGGCAGGCTCAAGGCCTCATCAAAACCATTGGTATGTAAAGATTGTGTACCACCCAAAACGGCGGATAATGCTTGCAAGGTCACTCTTGAAATATTGTTGAGCGGTTGTTGTTGCGTGAGTGTGCTGCCTCCTGTTTGTGTATGAAAGCGCAGCATCATTGCTTTTGCATCCGTGGCACCCAATTCTTGCATGGTTTTTGCCCAGATTTTTCTGGCTGCCCTAAACTTTGCCACTTCTTCAAACAAGTTGTTGTGTGCATTAAAGAAAAAGGAAAGTCTTTTTCCTAGTGTGTTTACATCAATTCCTTTTTCAATAGCGGCATTAACGTAGGCCTTGCCATTGCTTAAGGTAAAGGCAACTTCTTGTGCGGCGGTACTGCCAGCCTCCCGAATATGGTAACCGGAAATGGAGATAGTATTCCATTTGGGCATTTCTTTACTGCACCATTCAAATATGTCTGTGATGATGCGCATAGAAGGTTGAGGAGGGTAGATATAGGTTCCTCTTGCAGCATATTCTTTGAGTATATCGTTTTGTATGGTGCCATTTAATTTTGAGATATCTGCACCTTTTCTTTTAGCAACAGCTGCATAGAGTGCCAACAAAATAAATCCAGTTGCATTGATGGTCATGGAAGTAGAAACCTGTTCTGGGTTGATGCCATCAAAAAGGATTTCCATGTCTTCGATGCTGTCGATGGCAACACCCACTTTGCCCACCTCTCCTTCAGATAAAATATGGTCGCTATCATAACCAATTTGGGTGGGTAGGTCGAATGCCACACTCAACCCGTTTACCCCCTGTTCAAGTAGGAATTTATAACGCTTGTTACTTTCTTCCGCAGTAGAAAAACCGGCATACTGGCGCATGGTCCATTGTTTGCCTCTGTACATGTCTTCCTGAATCCCTCTGGTGAAAGGAAATTGTCCGGGTAACGGTTCTAGCCCTGGAAGATCCTCGGCATCATATACTTTCTTGATTTCTATCCCTGAATCGTTTTTGATTTTGTCGTTCATGGTGTTAATTATAAGCGTGACAAAACTTTTTTTGCTTCATTTCTGATTAAATCCAGCACCAAGGGTTGGATGCTTGCGTTGGCATCGGCAGCTAGAAAATCTTTAATGGCATTGGTCAGGTCGCTTCCTGAGGCGTTTGCTGACAAGGTAAGAGACAATTGAGTAAGTATGAAGAGTTGCTGGTCTTTCATGTCGCAAATGGCTTGCCAGCTGCCTTCATCAATATAAATCTGTTGTGACAGGTTATGTTCAAACTCAGTCCGGATGGCTTCTTTAAAAACAACAGATAATTGAGATGCGGAGAGCGTTCCTGGGGGTAGTCTATCTTCTAAAGCTGGAAAACCGGCTCTTTCTATAAAAGTGACCAGCCGCTCATAGGCTTGCATGGTGAGTTGTGCATTTAAGGTTGACATGTTCAGGTGGCTTGCAACAAATGTACACCAAGGGTGTTGAATAATAGGTTAGATAAATAGTATTAATTTTGCATTATGGAAACGAATACAGTTTTACCTGTAAGGCTTACGAAGACAGCTACAGAAGAAATAACAAGGTTGTTTAACAATAGGGAAGAAGGAACTGATAAAATGTTACGCATTGGCGTTAAAGGCGGCGGTTGCTCTGGCTTTAGCTATGTATTGGAGATGGATGAAAAGATGGAGCGGGATGAAGTGTTTGAGATTGAAGGTATTCCTTGCATAATTGATCCTTCTCACAGCATGTATTTATTTGGGATGGAAATTGATTGGAAAAGTGGACTGGATGCACGTGGATTTATTTTTAACAACCCCAATGCGGCAACCACTTGTGGTTGTGGAACATCTTTTGCTGTCTAACTGATTTTGAACTAAAATAAAAAAGAGGGAATCGCTTCCCTCTTTTTTTATGTGCAAGTCAATTGCTTTATTTTTTTGCTTTATCAGCACTCCCCAAAGGTTTGTCTTTGGCAATATCAATCAATACTGGCGATGCAACAAAGATGGTTGAATACGTACCTGAAATTACACCCACCAACATTGCAAACGCGAAACCTCTTGTTACTTCACCACCGAAGATGAAAAGAATCAAGATGGTTAAAAATACAGTGAGTGAAGTCATGATGGTTCTGCTCAAAGTATCATTGATAGAACGGTTGATGATTTCAGTCTTGGTTGCGCCTCTAAGTTTAGCACTGTATTCCCTGATTCTGTCAAATACGATTACGGTATCGTTCATTGAGAATCCGATTACTGTTAAGATGGCAGCAATAAAATGCTGATCAATTTCCAATGGGAAAGGTACTATACCTCTAAAGAAAGAGAATACCGCCAAGGTGACAAATACGTCGTGCAGGGTTGCAATTACTGTTCCAATTGAATATCTCCAATCGCGGAAACGCAAGAAGATGTAAAGGAAGATGGCAATTACTGCAAGTATAGTGGCTTGAATAGCTCCCTTCTTTAAGTCGTCAGAAATTGAAGGCTGTACCGTTTGAGAGCTTTGTTTGTAATCCTTTTTGAAATCAGCGTAACTGAGGTTTGCAGGTAGACTTTCTTTAAGCCCATTAAACAACGCCACATCAACAGCTGAATCTGCGCTCTTGCTTGGGTTATCAATCATGTAGGCAGTGGTGATGTTCAACGTTTTGTTGTCGCCGACTGTCTTAATAATTGGCGCTTCACCAAATACTGCTTTGAGCGACTCTCTTACTTTGCTGTTGTCGGTTGCTGCGTCAAATTTAACGGTATAACTTCTTCCGCCTTTGTACTCCACACCTTGGTCAAATCCATTAAACAATGAACCAACCCCTAGTACCAAAACAATGGCAGAAGTGATGTAGGCATATTTTCTAAATTCAATGAATTTGAAATTGGCGTTCTTAAATATGTTCTTGCTGAAACTAGTGAAATACTTGAATTGCTTGTTTTTGCTTGTCCAGTAATCAGTGATCAACCTAGAAACCATGATACCGCAGAACAAAGAAAGAAGAATACCCAAGATTTGCGTTGTTGCAAAACCAAGGAT
>JBFYPP010000092.1:0-7557 GCA_041303255.1 Chitinophagia bacterium
AATTGGTAAGTCTCTACGTATTTGATGATGGTTTCGGCGTAAACCGGACTTGTAGCATATCCAGCTTTTTTCAAACCCCATGCCCATGAAGTATGGTCGTCTGCATCGTATTCAAACAAGAACGCATACCGGGATTGTGATTTTAGATAATCAGAATGGTCGAGGTAAGAGTCTTCTGCAGATTCATATTTTCTAAAACATTCCCCTGCCGCATCGTCGTCGTGGTAAACCTTTTCTCCCTCCCAACTGGATTTACACTTGATGCCAAAATGATTGTTGGATCTTGATACAAGGTTGCTCTTTCCGGCACCAGACTCATGAATGCCTTGTGCTATTTTTATGGATGCAGGAAAACCAGTCCTTGTCATTTCTTTGATGGCAAGTGGTGCATAGGTTTCAATGTACAGTATAATTTGTTCCCTGTAAGCGTCTTGTGCTTCTGCTTTGGGGTTAAGAAAGGTAAGTGCCAAAATGGCTAAAACAATATTCAGGTTTTTCAATCGCATCATGTTCATTTTTTATACAAAAGGGTTAATCCATCCCTGATTGTTAACATTAATTTTTCCACACGTGGATCGTCCATTATCTGCTTGTTAAAAGCATCGATGGCTTTGGCATTTTTTCCAGTGAGTGGTTCCTCAAAGACCTCACCATGAAAAAATACATTGTCAAACAACAGCCAAGTTCCTGGTTTTACTTTTTCAACCAACCACTCATAATAGCCAACATAACCTGTTTTATCAGCATCTACAAAAACCAGGTCCCATTCCACATGTAAATCCTTCAGTACATCTTTGGCGTCACCTAGATGCAGACAAATTTGTTTCTTGTATAGGCTTTTGTCAAAAAAACGTTGGGCTACATCAGCTTCTGTGGACCTGCATTCAATGGTGTGTAGAACGCCATCTTTTTGAAGTCCTTTTGCCAAACAAAGTGCGCTATAGCCAGTGAATGTTCCAATTTCCAAGATGTACTTGGGTTGAATCATTTTGCTGATCATGGTGAGCAAATTGCCCTGCAAGGCACCGCTGATCATGTGGGCTTCAGGGTGGTTTTTGATTGTGTATTGGTTTACTTCACTCAGTAGGTCGTCTACCTGTGAGCTGTGTTTCAACGCATAATCATTGGCCAACTGATGAATTAGATCCATGTTTGGCGAATTTACGACTCTACAACTTTTTTATCAAACCTATGGTGTTGTAAAAAAGCAAAAATTTGTTAATCGGGCCTTTTAGAGAGCATCCACAATCCCAAGAAGGTGAGCATGCCGTTAATGAGCAACATTTCAAATCCAATCTGGTATTCATCAAATAGTGAAGGGGCTGCTTTTCCTAGCGCGTAACAGATTGCGGGCGCCAACAAGCAAACTACAGTAACGCCGTAGCCTTTGGGTAATATCCGTTTGGTGAGCATGCCAAACGAAAACAATCCCAATAGTGGCCCGTAGGTATATCCTGCAAGATCCAAGATGATGCCAATGATCGATTTGTTATTTATCCATTTGAAGACCATAACACAGGCAAGAAAAACAATTGCAAAGCTGAGGTGGACAAAAATTCTGGTTCTTTTCTGTTTTTCTTCAGTTAATCCGTCTTGTCTTCTAATACCCAAGATGTCGATACAAAATGAGGAGGTTAGGGCAGTTAGCGCACCATCTGCACTGGGGAAAAGTGCTGATATGAGTGCGATAATAAAAATAACGCCAATTGCAGGTGGGAGGTGAAAAAGTGCAATGGTGGGAAAAAGATCGTCACCAATTACATTTTTTCCTTCGAAAAGCAATTGGTTTCCAACATAGGCGCCACCATTTAATGTAGTGTAGAGATAAAGGAGTCCGCCTAAAAAAAGAAAAAGCAAATTGACAATTACCATGATGGTGGTGAATGTGAGTATGTTTTTCTGGGAATCTTTCATGGTGCGCACACTGATATTTTTTTGCATCATTTCCTGGTCTAGTCCAGTCATGGCAATCGCAATAACCGCTCCACCAATGATATTTTTTAATACATGGGATTTGCTGTTGAAGTTGGTGATCCAAAGTTTGGTATATCCTTTCTCTTGCATCGTATCTATGACCTGGAGAAACGATAGGTCTATTTGTGTAAGTATATAAACAATACAAATAATCAGTCCCGCTAACATAAAAGTGGTCTGTAAAGTATCTGTGTATACAATTGTTTTTACTCCTCCTTTGAAAGTGTATAACAAAATCATGAAAAGAATGATGGCGGAGGTAACTACAAAGGGAACGCCCATTTCATCCAAGATAAAAATTTGCAAAACGTTGATTACCAAGAACAGTCTAGCCGTTGCTCCAAAGGTTCTTGAAATGATAAAGAAAAGGGCCCCCGTTTTATAACTTTCTCTTCCAAAACGCTGATCGAGGTAATGGTAAATTGACGTTAGGTTCAGTTTGTAATAAAGCGGAATCAGCACATAGGCAATTACAATATAGCCCAGAATATAACCCAAAACCACTTGAAAATAACTGAAACCATTGTAACTGTCGCCGCTGATGTTGCCCACCGTACCGGGCACGGAAACAAAGGTTACACCTGAAAGTGAGGTGCCTATCATTCCAAAGGCCACCAACATCCAATTGGAATTTCTGTTGCCAATAAAAAAAGATTCATTGGTGGCATTTCTGGCTGTATACATGGATACTCCCAATAAAAGGAGGAAATACCCCAGTACAAAAGAAAAAAGCAATACGGGCGACATGTTTTTCCGTTTAATGTGGCAAGGTAATACATTTAAAAATATCTACTTTTGGCATATGCTTCAGCGTTTGTGTATTCAGAATTACGCCATTATCGCTCAATTGGAAATTTCATTTTCTGAGGGGATGGTTATCATCACTGGGGAAACTGGTGCAGGTAAAAGTATTTTAATGGGGGCATTGGGACTCACCCTAGGGGAAAGAGCGGATAGCGCAATGGTTGGAGATAAAGGAACAAAGACCATTATTGAGGCGGTATTTAAAGTTAAGCCTTCAAATAAAATTATTCAGCTTCTGCAAAATGCTGAAATTGACGTAGATGATGAAGTAATCGTACGGAGAGATATTCAGGCTAACGGGAAGTCAAGGGCTTTTGTAAATGACACCCCCGTTTCTCTTGCACAGCTTCAACAATATGCTACTTTACTGGTAGACCTTCATCAGCAATTTGATACCTTGGAATTGGGTACTCAGGAGTTTCAGCGTTTGCTATTGGATGCAAAAGCAGATGCATTGAACCTGCTTTCCGACTATAGCAAATTGTATCAAGGTTTTGCGCAAACACAAAAAAAAGTGAATGCACTACGCAGCAACATTCAAAAGGCTGAACAAGAAAAAGAGTACAAACTTTTCTTGTTAAATGAATTAGAAGCGTTGAATTGGCAATCAGGTGAAGAAAAAACATTGGAAGAGGAATTAAATTTGCTAACGCATGCTGAGCAAATCAAAACCAGTCTGGCAAGGGTTTCTGTAGGAATGAATGAAGGGGAACAACCCATTCTTCCTGCAGTGAAATCACTCATCACCCAATTGCAATCTGTAAGTAAATATCAGCCACAACTCCCAGATTTATTAAATCGGTTTGATTCGGTTTATGTAGAATTGAAAGACATTGCATCGGATCTAGATACAATTTTAGATGGAGTTTCAGTAGATGACCAACGTTTAGATCAACTTAACCAGCGGTTGGCATTGGCACAACGGTTGGTTAAAAAGCATGCCCTGGTTTCAACAGATCAATTGGTTGAGCTTCAAGTAAGTTTGTCGAAGGAAATGGATGTATTGTCGAATTCCGAAGAAGATTTAGAAAAGTTAGAAAAAGAATTGGCAGAGCTAAATGCAAAAGCAGTTGAGTTGGCAATGGACTTGAGTAAAAAAAGAAAAAAGACGATACCCGGGTTAGAAAAATCTACGAATGAATTACTCACGAGAGTAGGTATGCCCAATGCTAAATTTAAAATTGATATCGAACAAGCAGCATTGAATACATCTGGCATGGATCAGGTTTCTTTTTTGTTTGATGCAAACAAGAGTGGGAAATTTGAGCCCTTAGGTAAAGTGGCCAGTGGCGGAGAGTTGAGCAGACTTATGCTTGTATTAAAATCTCTTGTGGCTGGTTCATTAGAAATGCCCACCTTGATTTTTGATGAAATTGACAGTGGAATTAGCGGTGAAGCTGCAAAACAAGTGGGGGTGCTGATGGATGAAATATCTATTTCACATCAGTTGATTGCCATAACCCATCAGCCCCAGATTGCAGCAAAAGCAGACCAGCATCTTTTTGTGTTTAAAAAAGAAAGGGACGGTAAAATCAATACGGGCATAATGGAGTTGAAAGGGGAGGAACGTGTGGTGAGTATTGCACAAATGATGGCGGGTGTAAACCCAAGTGATGCTGTGTTGGCCAGTGCCAAGGAAATGATGAAAAGCTAATTGCTTATATTTGCGGACTAAATTGATAAAACATGTCAAACCAATTGCTAAAAGGGAAAAAGGGAATCATATTTGGTGCGCTGGATGAGAAATCGATTGCTTGGAAAACAGCAGTGGCTTGTCATGAGCAGGGTGCCCAACTTGTACTCACCAACGCGCCAGTTGCGTTGAGGATGGGAGAGATCAATAAACTTGCAGAACAAATCAACGCTCCTGTTATTGGTGCCGATGTGGTGAACATGGACGACCTCAAGAATTTGTTTGAACAAAGCATGGCACATTTTGGAGGAGGTATTGATTTTATCTTACATTCCATTGGCATGAGTCTCAATGTTAGAAAAGGAAAATCATATACCGAGATTGATTATGGTTTCAATCAGAAAACTTTGGATATTTCAGCAATGTCGCTGCACAGGGTTTTACGCACTGCTTGGGATATGGATGCATTGAATGAGTGTGGAAGCGTTGTAGCACTTACCTACATTGCTGCACAACGTGTATTTCCAGATTACAATGAAATGGCAGATGCAAAGGCCTTATTAGAAAGCGTGTCGCGCAGCTTTGGTTATCATTATGGGGTGAAGAAAAAAGTAAGGGTGAACACCATTTCACAATCACCTACAAGAACTACAGCAGGAAGTGGCGTTAAAGGGTTCGACGGATTTGTTACCTATGCTGAGAAAATGAGTCCCTTAGGAAATGCTTCTGGAGAAGATTGCGCAAACTATTGTGTAACGCTGTTTTCA
The DNA here is from genome assembly GCA_041303255.1 of Chitinophagia bacterium. Taxonomy (GTDB): domain Bacteria; phylum Bacteroidota; class Bacteroidia; order Chitinophagales; family Chitinophagaceae; genus Pollutibacter. The sequence continues at coordinate 5,179 of JBFYPP010000092.1, forward strand.
GACCTGACCAAAATGGTTACTATGCAGAACCTTTTCCATGATGGAGGATTTTCTTTTACTGGTGTTACCAATGCGGTCATTGATCAAATGGAAAAATAATAACTGAAATATGAAGTGGAGAGAAAGTTTAGGTTATGTTGGCGTAGTTACTGGGTCACTCACTTTCGTGCCTCAGGTTTATCAGGCATGGGTATCAAAGTCTGTAGGCGATCTATCCCTTTGGATGATTTTGATTTTGTTGCTTAACGTAACCATCTGGCTGATTTACGGAATTACCGGAAAGGACAAAGCAATGATACTTGCAAATACCATCATCATGGTGCTTTCCCTGTTGATGCTTTATTTTAAACTGACTTTCTAAAAAATAAAATGCTAAGAATAAAAAAACCACCGAAAGGTGGTTTTTTTGTGAAAAGTCTTTTAGTATTCATCTTCATTAAAGAAGAAATCTTCCTGACTTGGATAGTCAGGCCAAATGTCGTCTATGCCTTCGTAAATATCACCTTCGTCTTCAAGTTCCTGAAGGTTTTCAATAACTTCAATAGGTGCTCCGCTTCTGATTGAGTAATCAATCAGTTCGTCCTTGGTGGCAGGCCAAGGTGCGTCTTCAAGATAGGATGCAAGTTCAAGTGTCCAGAACATAAGGACCTGTTTTTGATTTCCGGCAAAAGTAATGGTTAATTCGAATATACCAAACGTGAAGATTGGTTAACTTCATCACAAATTTGTTACATGCTTGAGGCAAGGGGCATAGTTAAACAGTATGGAGATCTGAAAGTGCTTCAGGAAATTGATTTATCCATCGGTACTGGAGAAATTGTGAGCATAGTAGGTTCCTCTGGAGCCGGTAAAACTACATTATTGCATATTTTAGGAACATTAGACAAGCCAGACGGTGGTGAATTAATGCTCCACGGCAAAAGATTTGATCATTTAAGTGGGAAAGCACTTTCGTATTTTAGAAACCAACACCTGGGTTTCGTATTTCAATTTCATCATTTGTTGCCTGAATTTACGGCGCTCGAGAATGTATGTATTCCCGGTTGGATAGCAGGTGTAAAAAAACAGGTAGTAGAGAAAAAGGCAATGGAGTTGTTAGAAAGGCTAGGTATACATTCAAGGGCAGAACATAAGCCAAATGCATTGTCTGGCGGAGAACAGCAAAGGGTTGCTGTTGCAAGGGCATTGATTAATGGGGCGGATATTATTTTTGCCGATGAGCCTACGGGAAACCTAGACTCAGTGAATGCGAACGCCTTACACCTCTTATTCAAGGAGTTAAGAGACGAGTTTAACCGCTCTTTTGTGATTGTAACACACAACAAAGAATTGGCTTCAATGAGCGACAGGGTACTTGAACTGAAAGATGGACGATGGTCTTGATTTAAGAAATCCTCGGATTCCAAGGAATTTCCTCTGCATGAAGTTGTTTAGCAACAAACCTGCCTAGGGTAAATAAGTAATCACTCAATCGATTAATGTATTTGATGATGAGTATCTCATGTGCTCCATCTTCCGTAAGCAAATGCACCACCAACCTTTCAGTCCTTCTGCAAATACACCTGGCAATATGGATATGTGAAACAGTGGGGTGGCCACCTGGAAGAATAAACTGTTGCAGGGGTTCAAGAGACTCATCCATCTTGTCCATTTCATCTTCCAACAGTTGAATGTCTGATTCTTTGATGTCTGGAATTTTCAACTTGGTTTCCTTATCAGGATCGCATGCCAGGGCTGAACCAATAGTAAATAAACGGTCTTGTATTTCTTGTAACAGTAATTTGATGGCTGAGTCATTGACTAAATCTCTGCATAGACCCAAATAGGAATTTAATTCATCTACTGTGCCGTAAGCTTCTATACGTAAATGAGATTTTAATACTTTTGTTCCTCCAATGAGTGAAGTTGTTCCTTTATCTCCTGTCTTTGTGTAGATTTTCATTGCCATAGCCACTATTTCTTTCCTTGATAATGTAGCAATGGGCCAATTGTTCGCTGAACCCCTGTTTTTTTTTACACAACGCTGGAGGCATCCTTGCGTTTGTCGCTTTCAATTACACCATCACGCAAACGAATTACTCTTCTTGCGTAGTTAGAAATATCTTCTTCGTGGGTAACCAAAACAACCGTGTTGCCTTCGTCATGGATTTTTGAGAAGATGTTCATGATTTCATAAGAGGTTTTGGAATCAAGGTTTCCTGTTGGTTCATCGGCAAGGATGATGGAAGGATTATTTACAAGTGCCCTTGCGATGGCTACACGCTGACATTGTCCGCCTGATAGTTCATTGGGTCTATGATGACTCCTATCGGTTAAGTCCACTTTCCTTAACACCTCATGTGCCATTTCTAATCTTATTTTCTTGGAAATACCGGCATA
>JBFYPP010000093.1:0-7428 GCA_041303255.1 Chitinophagia bacterium
GTTAATTTGAACGGCATTGATTGTGGATGTTTGACCCAAATCAGTTTGAATCCATTCGCCTTTATTTGCACTAGCAGCACTCCAATAGGTCTTGATGCTCTCATCTACTGCATTGTTGGCGTTGTATTGACTTCCTAAAGTAGAAGATACTTGCACTGGCTTTTTGTAGCTCAACAACATCCATCCAGTAAAACGAGATTGTTTGTGGTCAATCATATCTCCAGGGAGAAAATGAGGATAATCCCCAAAAGCAGTATTGCAATACATCACATCATCTTTATCGAAACCTGCAGGCCATATTCCCAATCGGCGTTCAAAATTATTTTTTACTGCAACCACCATGGTAGATACATGCCAATATTTTTTCTGGTTGTCTTGAAAAGTTGCACCATGTCCTGCTCCACGTGCAAATCCACCAGCTTTCATACTCAAGGGATCAGATTGATTTTGGAAATAATTAAGTGGGCCATCTCCAACGGCTACACCATCTGCATAACCACTGAATTCGGTACCCGGACCAGCATATTGTAAATAGTACTTACCATTATGCTTAACCATTTCAGCACCTTCAAGGAATCCATCTAAAAACGTATCATCCATGTACTCACCAAATCTGTGCCAGCCATAGCGCCAACTTTCTAATCCATACATTTCTTTTCTAGTCCCTATTGGCTGAAATGTTTTACGATCTAATTCTACACCATAAAGCGGCCATCGATTACTGCTGCCATTGTACATATAAAATCTTCCATCATCATCTGTAAAAAAGGCAGGATCCCATCCTCCAATATCCAATGAATCAATTAAGGGTTTCCAGTCGTTTGATTTCGGATCTGTACTCATCCACAGGGTAAAATTTTTGGAATAGGTAGATCCGAATACCAGCATGGTGTCTCCTACAATGCCGATACCTGGCGCACAAAGCTCATCATATACATTGTGCCAGGGACGAAGAAACTTTTTTGATACAAAATTCCAATTGTTCATGTCGCTACTCCACCAATACCCCCACTGGTTGGTACTGAACAAATAATAATCTCCTTTATAATTCACAATAACCGGATCAGCCGTTGCACGGTGCTTACCCCAAGTAGAAAAATTGGGAATAGGCGTATACCCGTAATCAATGTTGATGGGGTTACAATAGGTTTTTTGCTGTGCAGAAACGCTGATGATGGAAAAGAAGAGGACAAAAAAGAAGAATAACTTTTTCATAATGGCTTTTGCTAGTTGAATAGCTTAAAGATACGGAGCGGAAAAACCCAATGCACGCATACCGGTCTTTATTTCTGCACTTTTTGTGAATAGGTTCCAGATAAGTTGAGACCTATGATTTTCAATCATGATGACAATAGGACCTTGATCTATGGCCAAAGTTGAACTTGCAAACCACAAATCCTTAAAGGAAAATGCATCATAAAAGCCATAAGGTCCCCATAATTTATCACCAAGCTTGTAATAGAAAAATTTCAATGCATCCATACTTTCTTTAGGCGTAAATGGTAACGATGAAATCGCAGCCGTGGGTGTAATTACACCAATATCATTACCAGGAGCATTGGCAGCATATCCATTATTTGGAATATCGCTAGCTGTCAGACCCCAACACACGTTGCTGTACCCTGCAAATTTTTTCGGATTTTCTACACAGTAAGCGTGATTGATTTTACTATGATTGACCACCTGCTGTTCATAATTGGCATAGGCATCTTTAAGCCCAAATGGATTTACACCTAAAAAGCTATAGTGAGACCAAAACAATGGACCACCTAAAGAAGGTCCTAAAGGAAGTTGAAAACCATAATGGCTTTGGTTAGATACCTGCCCTCCACTTCGTGCAAACCCTTGATCATAGACTTCTTTTGGGACACCATATGTTGGTGAAGAAGCTGCTAAAATATAAGTGATTAAACACTCATTCCATCCTTGGATTTTCATATTCATATCCCATCCAAAATTGGTACTCCAATGCCAATACAATGCATTTTCTCCATTTTTACGGAACCACGACCATTCAACGGATTCCCATATATTGGTAATGTCATTTCGAAGGGCAATTTCATCCGGACTACCACCGATAAAATATTCACGGGCAGTCAGCAACCCTGCAATCAAATAAGATGTCTCAACAAGATCCGCTCCATTATCCTTTTGACTGAATGGAATTACTATACCCGTGCGCCCATTCAACCAATGTGGAAATGCACCATGAAACCTTTGTGCTGTATTTTTTAAAAACCCAACAATTTTTTTCATGCGCTCTAACCCTTCTCCCTTAGTTATGAAATTTCTTTCAATTGCTATAGGGATGGTCATGATACCAAAACCACTACCACCAGATGTAACAATATCTTCTGAAGTATTTCTTTCTCTTGCCAAACCAGAAACAGGATGTCCGAATTCCCAGAAATAAGCAAAAGTTCTTCTTTGAACAGTATCCAACAATTTATCATCAGCCAATTGAGGAAATTTATCAACAGCATCAAAGCCTGTTTGAAAAAGCAGTTCATAAATGCCATTGATTTTACTTCCATCAGCTGCTTCTAAAGATGAACTAATATTGAATTGGTATTTTGTTAGTCCCTTTAATGGCTGCTCAGGAGTTACCACCAATACTGAATCATTTTTCAAGTAAGTAAACGTTAAGGAAGAACGATTGGTTGCACTCTCTCCTAAAACAATTGATGAAAGCACTTTAGCTCGATTAAGTGGAGCAGAAAAACTTAGCGTGATTTTTGGCTGCCGACCCACCTCTTTTGTCAATGATGTGGTAACAAGCGATCCATCTAATTCAACAAGTTGCAATTGAAAAGTTTTTGCAACAGGCGTTTCGGGTGTTGCCTTTTTTTTACATGACACCAAAAAAAACTGGACTAAAAGCGGTAGAACAAAAGCCAAATACGTGATTTTAAACTTCATTTTAAATTATTATAGTGCTAACTGATCCATTTTTAAATTCTACGCGAACCCATTTATCCCCCTGCACAACATGCACAGCTTGTGTATTACCTGATTCATTCAACACAAGTAGGACCAATTTACCTTCTGGTGTTTTAAAAGCAACTGAAGGAAAACCCGCTACAGGTGTATGAGCAATTCGGACAGATCCGGGAGGAACAAATTTTGAGACGTGTGCAATAATGTAGTAAGCCACATTACGCGAAATGATAGAACCATCGATGGTTAAAGCGCCTTTACATGCAGTGCAACCACCGGGGGTATGCGGACCAAAACTTGCATCATTGGCCAGGTTCCATTCTAATGCAATGCGACTCCAATTTTGAAGTGAACCAATGATGACGTTTTTGATGTGCCACTGTAAATCACCTCCAAATTCTCCATCCTTGCTTGTCCATTGTTCCGTGAAATAAATATTTTTATTCGGATAGGCTGCTTTCACGGTTGACAATGCACTGATATTTCCTCCATACAAGTGAAAAGCAGATCCATCAATAAAAGCATTTGCAGCAGGATCAGCAAGGATGTCCATTGGATACTGTGGCAGATCACAATTATGATCCCATATAATTATTTTAGAAGCAATATTGTTCGATTTAAATGCAGGCCCCAAATGATTTTTGATAAAATCTGCTTGCTCAACCGCCTCCATTTTTAGACTGGGGTTGTTGTTGGGATTCATGGGTTCATTTTGAATGGTAACTGCATCAATAGTTATGCCTTTCAATTTCATTTGCTGTATGTACTTCACAAAATAATTGGCGTAAACTGGATAAAATTCTTTCATTAATTTTCCACCAACACTTGATTTATTGTCCTTCATCCATACAGGCGGACTCCATGGACTTGCCATGATTTTGATAGCAGGATTAATCGATATAATCTCTTGTAAAACAGGTATTAAATCGATTGTGTCTTGTGCGAGCGAAAACTGGGTTAAGCCTATATCTGTCTGTCCAATTGCCAAATCGTTATAACTAAAAACAGAAGCACTTAAATCTGAAGCCCCGACACTAACTCTAAGGTAACTCACCCCGATCCCTGTTTCAGACCTTCCAAAAAGTTCATTAAGCAAAGCTGTTCTTGAAGCAGCTGGTAACTTCTTAATCAAAGTAGCACTTCCCCCTGTGAGTGTAAATCCAAAACCATCCACCTCTTGAAAAGTATTTGCTGCATCTAAAGCAATTACACTAGCTGTATTTGGAAGAACTCCTGTTGCAGATGACACGGTCTGTTTAATTAATTTCAAACTTTGATCAGCCTGTGTAATCCATACTGCAACATCATTTTTACTAGTGGCTGGAGGTATGGGTTGTACAGAAATTTGAGTAGAAGACTTGCTACAGGAGATTCCAAATAAGGTTAAACAAACAAGTAGTGATAAAGAAATAAATCGCTTTTGCATACAATTGCTAATTATTTGAGAAAAGCACGAAAATCCAAATGAATGTACTGATTATTTAATCATTACCTTGAATCCAGCCTTCATGAATGGCCATTGAGGGAGGGTATTCAACAAAACAAGTTCTTCGTGAAGCGCTGTTTCGTTGTCGAGGAATTTAAAAATGCGACTAATTTTATTCTTACTGAACAGCAATGAAAACACACGTGCACCAGGCATTTTTTTATGGTACAGAATATACAAAAGCACGCTATCAAACCACATAAACCGCTTCTCTAAAAACGATTTTTTCACCAAAGGATGTTTCCCCTCTTCAAGCAAACGAACAATGGCGTGAACATGCTTTTGAATAAATCTAAATGTATAGCCACTTGACGGCTTTGTTTGTCCCCCAGCTGTCCCGATATTGATGATAGACCCCTCTCCGCCAGAGAACTGGTGATTGGTCATGGGTATGATACCGAATTCTTTTTCCTTTATGGTGTACTCATTAAGCTTCAAATATTCAGCAACATAATTTTTTAGCGCTTGCTCGTATTGCTCATCACTCAATAAAAATGGAGTGAAAAGTGTATACTCAACTAGTGCATGGGTGGGTGATAATGGCATTACATAAACAAAAGTGGTGCCCTCGTCTTGATTCACCCGAAAATCCATCAATATGGCATTCTCCGTATCGAAAAATGGAGAAGGCGTTTCAATAATCCATCCTTTGAAGTGTTGCAACAAGACCAGGTCATCTTTCTTGTACGCTGGTTTTTCTGCCATTATACTATTAAATGCATACTTTCCCTTGAAAACGTTATTCTCTGTTGTTACTTCAACTGTTCCGTTTGCATTGTTTACTTTCTGAACTGATTCATGCAGTAAATCTACCCTACCAGACTCCTTCATTACAGCATAACAATGCATATAAAAATCCAAGCCCCTAACCATTTTGTATGCATAAGGCCCTAATGCCTTCAGTGATGAATAACCCTCTGCATGAAACCATGCATGATTCCATTTGCGATGGACAATACTTTCGAAAAATCCATTGCCTTTTTCCCAAAAACACCAGGTACGGTCGTGTTTGTTGTTTTCTTGTTTTTCAATTAAAAGTATTCTTTTGCTGGAAAGATGGGGAGACGAAAGTATGTGCATGATCAAACTTAGACCTGCACAACCCCCACCAAGAACAATATAGTCGTAATCAGGCTTCTGGAGCATATTGAACCCGCTTGTCTTTCATAAGCTGCTTGTCGCGTCTTACTTTATCCCAATATTTCTTATGGACATAAAGCATACCAAAACTTTCCCCATCGTGTTTACCCAAATGTTTGTGGTGCATTTTGTGTGCCCAACGAATAGTTCGAACATAGGTATTGTTGCTCCGTGAAAACCATTTGAACCGCTGGTGAATTATTACATCATGTATCAGGAAATAAGCCAACCCATAAGCCATTATACCAAAACCAATTGCTTGCAACCACCATTTCCCTGGTTCTGTCCCGTAGAGAATACACATCATGCTGGGTATGGCAAAAATGACAAAAAACGCGTCATTTTTTTCAAAAAAGCCCGGTTCAACCTGGTGGTGGTCTTTATGTAAATACCAAAGAAAGCCATGCATCACCCACCTGTGCGTGCACCAGGTAATGGCTTCCATGAAGAGAAAAACGCCCACTACAATCAATACAAAATAAACAGCTACCATAACCAATAAAAGTTTATCTAAGTTACAGCATTTAAACACAGATATACCTCACAAAGTTCAAATTTTACGAGCCCGAATTGATAAAAATTAGGCAGATAGGTGATCGTCATCACTATTCTTTGTAAGCCCCCACCGTTATTTTGTAAAAAAGAATATTATGGGCAATTCACTTTTCTACAGAGAACTTGGCAAGTTGCTCTATGCAATTGCCGCAGCAGACAATACCATAACTGATATTGAAAGAAAGACACTTGGAAAAGAAATATCAGAGCGACTACTTCACAAAGAAACCGCTACAGATAAATACGGCACCAACAAGGCCTGGGATACCCAATTCTCATTCGAGACTGCTGAAGATGCCGGAATTTCACCTGATGAAGCTTTTGATGATTTTCTCAGTTATACCAAAGCGTATAAAAATGAAATGTCTGATGATGAAGTAGAAATCTGTCTTAAGCTAGCAGATCATATTGCCGATTCTTATCACCACATCAACAAAAAAGAAAACAATTTTCTAGGGCAACTGAGAAATTTCCTCATGACCATGCGTGCTTCAAAGCTTATTTTCTAATCAACACAATAATTAATATTTCCATGAAAAAAATTCTACTGGTTTTTGACGGCACTCATTTTTCTGAAGGCGCATTCAGAATGGCTTCTTTCTTAAATGAAATGGAAACATCACTTATCATTGGTGTGTTTTTACAACCCATCGACTACCGAGATATAGTTGGATATACAGGTGTTGGAAATGCCAGTCCCATTACCGTAACTCCTTTTCATACAGATGAAGATGTAATCAAAAAAAATGTGAAGCAGTTTGAATCTAAGTGTCAGCATGCCGGTATGGAATATAGAACACATTTAGATACTGATTTATTTGCTTTGGAAGAATTACAAATGGAGACCAGATTTGCTGATTTAATGATATTGAGCAGTGAGCTGTTTTATGAAAATATAGGCAAGGATCAACCCAATGAATACCTGAAAAAGATACTCCGTCAAACAGAATGTCCAATTCTGCTGGTTCCAGAAAACTACAACTTACCCAATAAATTGTTACTGGCCTATGACGGTAAGCCAGACTCAGTTTTTGCTATCAAACAATTCACTTACTTGTTTCCTCAACTACACACCTGGGATACAAAACTGGTTACCCTTGAAGATGAAGATGAACAGTTGCCGCACCAAGAACTCATTGAAGAATTGGCCTCCAAACATTTTTCAAACTTAACACTGGAGGTAGTTTCTACTGATGCTGCAGGATCTTTTGCCAATTGGGTGTCAGAACAACATGATTATTTGCTGGTTGCTGGAGCCTATGGAAGAAGTGAGTTGTCTAACCTCTTTAAGAAAAGTTTTTTAGCTGAAG
>JBFYPP010000094.1:0-7359 GCA_041303255.1 Chitinophagia bacterium
CCAGTCGTTGGCATTGGCATAGATCATCAATCCAAACAGAAGCACCATACCCACAATCTGTGCATATTCTAGGAACTTCTCATTTGGTTTTTTACCAGTGATCATTTCAAATAAAGTAAAGAGTACGTGACCACCATCCAATGCTGGAATTGGAAGTAAGTTCATGAACGCAAGTACAATTGAAAAGAACGCTGTTATGTTCCAAAAAGCTTCCCAATTCCATTCGTAATTTGGGAAAATAGAACCCATAGATTTAAAGCCACCTAAGCCCTTATAAGCACCCGTTGAAGGGTTTAGTATTTTCTTGAATTGGGAGATATAAAAACCAAGCTTGTCAATTGCTTTACTTACACCTGCAGGGAAAGCAGAGAAGAAGCTGTATTTCTTGGTTTCGAATTCATATAAACCCTCGCTTTGCATTTCATCCATACTCGGTAAAATGGGGAAAAATCCAATGGAGGTATCTGCATTTATGGTGGTATTAATTACCAAAGGCTGACCATCCCTTAAAATATGCAGGGCGACGCTATCACCGGCTTTGTTGAGTATAGCAGGTTTCACTTGATCGAAAAATGTTATTGAAACGGAATCGATTCCAACTATTCTGTCTTTCGCTTTCAATCCATTTTTTGAGGCAGCGCTTTCTGCAGGTACTTCACCAACAGTACAGGGTACACGAGGCATGAGCAATACAGATCGTTTTCCTTTTTCAACTATTTTTTCAATAAAGTTGACCGGAATAGTTAGTTCTTGTTTTGCACCCTCTCTTTCAATGGTCATGGTTTCACCCAACAGCATTGCCGCATTGAGGTCTTCAAAATATTTTACTGGCTCGTTGTTTACAGCAACAATTTTATCACCACTTTTTAATCCAATTTCATTCACCACTGTATCAACAACCCATATACCCTGCTTGAGACTCTCATTGGGTAATTTTGTTTCACCCCAAGTAAAAAGAATCATGGCGTAAATAAAGAAAGCAAGCAAAATGTTTACTGTTACACCACCAATCATGATGATCAACCTTTGCCAAGCTGGTTTACTTCTAAATTCCCATGATTCAGCAGGTAGTTTAAGTTGTTCCTTATCCATGCTTTCATCTATCATGCCTGAGATCTTCACGTAGCCACCCAAGGGAAGCCAGCCAATACCATAAACAGTATCTCCTACTTTCTTTTTAACGATAGAAAACCAAGGATCAAAAAACAAATAGAATTTTTCAACCCTGCAACCAAAAATTTTAGCCGGTATAAAATGACCTAATTCATGGAGAATAACCAAAATTGATAAAGACAAAATCAATTGACCTGCTTGAAGTCCCACTGCATTCCAATTGATATCCAACAACACTTGTGCGTTCATTTTTTTATTTTATAGGTTGATCAACGAAGCAGCAAAATTTCTTGCTTCTCCATCGCTTTCAAAATATTCTTCTAACGTAGGGTTTTCAATAAAAGGCATATTGGCCATGGTTCTCTCAATCACTTCAGTCATATCAAGAAAACCCAACCGGTTTTTTAAAAATCCATAAACGGCCAATTCATTTGCGGCATTTAAAATACAAGGCATATTACCTCCCTGATTCAACGCAGTTATGGCCAATCCAAGATTTCTAAATGTTTTAATATCTGGTGGATCAAAACTAAGTGTGGCAGACTTTGTAAAATTGAATCTTGGGAAATCATTTTCAATACGGTGCGGATAAGACATGGCATATTGAATTGGCAATTTCATGTCTGGCAAACCCATTTGTGCTTTGATGCTGTTGTCTTTGAACTGCACCATGCTGTGGATGATGCTTTGTGGGTGAATGACAACCTCTATTTGAGAAGGCTTCAGATCAAACAACCATTTCGCTTCAATCATTTCCAATCCTTTGTTCATCAAAGAAGCAGAATCAATAGAAATTTTTGCACCCATACTCCAGTTGGGGTGTTGGATGGCGTGTTCTCTTTTTACGTTGACAAGAAAATTGGGTTTTCTACCAACAAATGGTCCGCCTGAAGCAGTAAGAATGATTTTCTCAATGGGATTGTTTCTTTCCCCTACTAGGCATTGAAATATGGCAGAATGTTCTGAATCTACTGGTATCACACTCACACCCATTTGTTGTGCCGTTAGCATCACCACATCTCCAGCAACTACCAGCGTTTCTTTGTTTGCCAATGCGATGTGTTTTCCGGTTTCAATTGCGCGCAAAGTTGGTTTTAGTCCAGCGAACCCAACAATTCCAGCCATCATCATATCAAAACAATCCATTGCTGCTGCTGTCTCCAATGATGGGTCACCAGCCATTACGACAGCTTCAATTCCTTTTAGGGCTTCCTTAACTAACTCGTATTTTTTTGTATCTCCAATTACCACAGCATGTGGCTTAAACTCAAGTGCTTGTTCAATCAGCAAATCAGCATTGGACTGTGCAGTTAAAATGGTTGCAGAAAACAGATTAGGATTGGCGCGTATAACCTCCAGTGTTTGTTTACCTATAGACCCTGTTGAGCCAAATACACCAATACGCTTGTAAAGCGTAGGAGCACTCATTGCATCTTCAAAGGCATAGGCAAAATCAAATTCCATAAGTAAATTTAGAGGATGTTGACCATCTTTTCAAGTTCAACAGCAATCTTTCTGTCGTTACTCAGTCTAGGTACCTTGTTTTGTCCACCTAACTTTCCTTGTGAACGCATATAATCTATAAATGCATTTTTCTTTAGTGGTCGAATCACCAACTGTCTTAAAATATTTCCACGAATCAAATCATCGTAATAAATATTTTTAGCACGCATCTGTTGGTCTACCAGTTCTGAAAAGCGATTCAAGTCTTGAGGCACTTCTTCAAACTCAATAAACCACTCGTGATAAGATTTTCCCTCAACATTGGCCACCATTGGTGCCACGGTAAATTCTACCACTTTGGCATTGTATTGTTCTGCGGCTTTCATCAAACTGTACTCCACTTCCTCGCCAATCACATGTTCTCCAAATGCTGATATAAAATGTTTTATCCGCCCGGTAACCACTATCCTGTATGGATCTAAAGAAGTAAATTTTACGGTATCTCCAATATTGTAACCCCAAAGACCGGCATTGTTGTTTACAATGAGCGCATAATTTTCATCCAACTTCACCTCTTTTAAAGACAGACGTTTGGGAGATCCATTAAAAATTTCTCCAGCAGGTACAAACTCAAAAAAGATACCAGAGTCGGTATTCAACAACAATCCCTCCTCTTCCCTAGTGTCTTGAAAGGCAAAAAAGCCTTCAGAAGCAGGGAAAGTTTCAATAGTATCTACTTTCCTGCCGATGCTGTCCATTAATTTGGATTTATAAGGCGCAAAGTTTACCCCGCCATACACCAATACCTCAAAATGAGGGTATAAATCACCAATTTTTTTGCCTGTCTTTTCACTTAAGCGGTCAAAATACATCTGCATCCATGGTGGAATACCACTAATGAGGGTCATGTCTTTGTTGATGGTCTCCTCCACTATTTTTTCCAACTTGGTTTCCCAATCCTCAATACAATTGGTCTCAAATGAGGGTAGCTGGTTGGATCTGAGGTAACTGGGGATGTGGTGGTTGACAATCCCACTTAACCGTCCTGTTGGAATACCGCCTACACGATCCAAAGTTGGGGAACCCGACAAAAAAATCATATTTCCAGAGGCGAAATCCGCTTTTCCTGTTGTTGCAATATAAGTGAGCAAGGCATTTCTTGCGGTGTTGGTGTGGTTAGAAATGGAGTCTGAAGAAATTGGAATGTACTTTGCCCCTGATGTTGTACCCGACGTTTTTGCCAAATAAATGGGTTTACCAGGCCATAATATATTGGACTTACCCTCCTTGATTTTGGCGATGTAGGGAGAGAGCTTTTCATAATCTCTGATAGGGACTGCTTGCACAAGTGATTCATAATCAGCTACTTCGGAAAAATAATGTTCTTTTCCAAATTCAGAGCCAGCGCCTTTTTTTAGCAACGTTTTCAAGATTTTATCTTGATCCGCCAATGCGGTTTGCATCGACCGCTGTAGTCTTTTATATATTATGGAGGCAAAGGGTTTTGCCAAGTAAGATTTGATCTTCATGTTGATTCTACGCTGCGTTAAAACAAAGATAAACTGAGTGGGGCAAACGAATCCATTTGATATCTAATAAATTTTGAAAGCAAACTTGGGCAAAAAGCAATTTCTCCTTACCTTCGCACTCCTAAATTTTGTAATAACATGTTTGCAATTGTAAAGATAGCAGGACACCAATACAAGGTAGCAGCCGGTCAACAACTCTACGTTTCTCATATTGAAGGAAATGTAGGTGACAAATTTGAGATTTCGGAAGTGCTTCTTTCTGATAACGAAGGACAACTTTCTATTGGCGCTGACGTAAAGGTGAAAGTAAATGCTGAGATCATCGACGAAATAAAAGGTGATAAAGTAATCGCCTTCAAAATGAAAAGAAGAAAAGGTTTCCGCAAAAAAATCGGACACCGTAAATTATATACTAAGATCAGGATTGAGAGTATCGCCTGATTACACATTAACCAACTATAAAATTCTAGCATCATGGCACATAAGAAAGGAGAAGGTAGTGTAAAGAACGGACGTGACTCACACAGCAAAAGACTTGGTATCAAAATCTTTGGTGGTCAGCCTGCTATTTCTGGCAACATCATTTTAAGACAACGTGGAACACAATATCATCCTGGTAACAATGTTGGTCTTGGAAAAGACTTCACCATTTTTGCAACTACAGACGGTGTTGTTGAGTTCAGAAAATCAAAGAACGACAAGACTTTTGTTTCCATCAATCCAGTTGTAACTGCCGGATAATCATTGATTAAAAAAGTTTTTTTTGCTTAATAGGAAAAGAGTTTATACTTTTATCCTGTTATTTTATTTTTTTCTAACCATTAAATTCTAAACAAAATGGCAACTGCAAAAAAAGCTGCAAAGAAAGCTGCTCCGAAAAAAGCTGCTCCTAAGAAAGCTGCAAAGAAAGCTGCTCCTAAAAAAGCTGCTAAGAAGGCTGCTCCTAAGAAAGCTGCAAAGAAGGCTGCTCCTAAGAAAGCTGCAAAGAAAGCTGCTCCTAAAAAAGCTGCTAAGAAGGCTGCTCCTAAGAAAGCTGCTGCTAAGAAGAAGTAATCTTTCTTCAGCGCAAAGAATAACGGTCCCGCTCATGAGCGGGACTTTTTTTGTCCCCACACTATACGATAAATCATAAATTAATGAACTTTGCCAAATGTTAACCAACTCATTTATTGCAGACCAATTTGATTTATTGAGCAAGCTAATGGACATCCATCAGGAAAACAGCTTCAAATCAAAGTCCTACTCCAGTGCAGCATTTGCGATTGAAAAACTTCCATTTGAGCTGTCCTCTTTTGAACAACATCAAATCGCATCTCTCAAAGGAATTGGCGAGTCTAGTGCTAAAAAAATTATTGAACTTTTGGAAACCCAACAGCTTTCTGTTTTAGAGGATATGCTTGCCAAAACGCCAGAAGGGATAATTGAAATGATGCGGATAAAAGGATTGGGGCCGAAAAAAATTGCTACCATTTGGCATGAAATGGGCATTGAAACTATTGGAGAATTACTTTATGCTTGTAATGAAAACAGGCTACTTCTGTACAAAGGATTTGGAGAAAAAACACAAAAAAATGTAGCAGATGCTATTGAATTTTTCATGCGTAACCAAGGTCATTTTTTATATGCTGATGTAGAATCTTATGCTGAGCAATTCAAATCCGTACTATCAAAACAATTCCCAAATAATCAATTTGAGATTTGTGGCGACTATGCCAGGCAGGTTCCAACCTTGGATGAATTGATCTGGTTAACAGACGCAGGATTAAAAAATATTCAAGATTTTTTAATTGAAAATGATTTTACGGTTTCAGACCTTGAAACGAATAGGTTCACTGCCAAAGGTGTTGAAAACCTTCGCATGGCATTTTATTTTACAACACCTGATTCTTTCTTGAAAGATCAATTTAGGCTGACTGGCTCTCCTATATTTATACAAGCATGGGATGATGCATTTGCAAATCATTCAAACCCCTACCCTAACCAAACCGATTGGAAAACAACATTGGACATTCACTATATCCCTCCTTTTTTGAGAGAAAATGCTGAAGTAATTGGCGCAGCAAAATCCAGTTTATTTGACCAAATCATACAAACCAGCCAAATAAAAGGAATCATTCATAGTCATAGTAATTGGAGCGATGGTTCGAATACTATTGAAGAAATGGCTATAGCCTGCATTGCACAAGGGTTTGAGTATTTGGTGATCAGCGACCATAGTAAGTCGGCTTTCTACGCCAATGGCTTGAATGAAGAACGAATAAAGGCCCAACACCAGTACATTGACGAACTCAACACCAAGCTTGCCCCTTTTAAGATTTTCAAGAGTATTGAAAGTGATATCTTGAATGACGGAGCGCTTGATTATTCAGATAATTTATTGAGCACGTTTGATATGATCATTGCTTCTGTCCACTCCAACTTAAAAATGACAGAAGAAAAAGCAATGAGTCGATTATTAACCGCAATAGAAAACCCTTTTACAACTGTATTGGGTCATCCCACTGGAAGGTTATTGCTCAGTAGAAAAGGCTACCCCATCGATCATGAGAAAATCATTGATGCATGTATTGCCAATGATGTTGTGATTGAAATCAATGCACATCCTAGAAGGCTTGATCTCGACTGGACATGGATCAGTAAAGCTCAGGACAAAGGAGCTATACTCTCAATAAACCCTGATGCACACTATATTGAAGGTTATCATGATGTAAAATATGGTGTACTTGCTGCGCAAAAAGGCGGACTAAAAAAACAAAATAACTTATCGAGTTACTCTCTGCAAGAAATGGAATCCTATCTTAACCGCGTTCGGAAAGCTTAACGGTATTCCAGATGGTATCCATTTCTGCTAAGTTTAAATCGGTCATTTGTTTGCCTTCCGCTGCAACAAACTCTTCCATCGCCTGAAACCGCTTCATGAACTTTTTATTGGTACGTGCCAATGCCTGATCAGGATCTATATTTAAGAAACGTGCGTAATTGACGATTGAGAAAAGCAAATCACCCATTTCTTCTTCCATTTTCTCAATACTACCCTCACCAGCATCAATTGCTTGCACTTCCGCTTTTAACTCATTCGCTTCCTCTTCTACTTTCTCCCACACTTGTTCTTTATTGTCCCATTCAAACCCAACTTGCTTTGCTTTCTCTTGTATACGCATGGCTTGAACCAATGGTGCTAAAGATCGAGGAACTCCACTGAGAATTGATTTCTTCCCTTCTTTCAACTTAAGGTTTTCCCAATTGCGTTTCACTTCTTCTTCATCTGCCACCT
>JBFYPP010000095.1:0-7358 GCA_041303255.1 Chitinophagia bacterium
TATCTCTTCAAAGGTGCAAAAGCTCATCATTCTTTAATTCTAAATTTCATAATTTAGCTAAACAAAACTGGTTGATATCGATTCAATTCTACCCAACTTCCTTTACTGATCACAAAAACCCACAATGAAAAGAATTGCAAAATATTTATTAGCCAGTATTACATTGTTTTCTATTGTAAGCTCCTCTTTAGCCCAGAACAGTCCAATAAATGTAGTTACAACAGCTGTTCCATTTCTTAGAATTTCCCCAGATGCCAGAGCAGGTGGTATGGGGGACTTAGGGGTGGCAACAACACCAGATGTGAACTCACAGTTTTACAATGTGGCAAAGTATGCATTTGCAACCAATCCATCAGGTATAGGCATGACCTATACACCTTGGTTGAAGGACTTGGGTTTGAATGACGTATATCTTGCTTCTTTGGCAGGATATTATAAATTGGATGAGGTACAAGCCATTTCCGGCTCACTTCGGTATTTTAGTTTGGGTAACATTCAGTTTACAGACAATTTGGGCAATGACCTTAATGCGTTTAGGCCCAGAGAGGTAGCAGTTGATGCTGGCTATTCAAGAAAATTATCAGAGCGCCTGAGTTTGGGTATAGCCTTGCGGTACATAAATTCTAATCTTGCAGGTGGTCAGGCCATTTCTGGAGTATCCTATAAGCCAGGGAATGCCGTTTCAGGAGATGTTGGACTGTATTACAATTCACTTGGAGATGATGGAAGCGGATTGAGTTTGGGTTTGGCCTTGACCAATTTGGGTTCTAAAATAAGCTATACCAGCGATGCAACACAGAAAGATTACATACCTGCTAATTTTACTTTAGGCGCTGTATATACCAGTGTTTCAAACGAAGTAAATAAACTTTCTTTTGGCGTGGATATCCATAAATTAATGGTACCAACACCTCCATTGTTGGGTGATAGCGCAGGTTTGGTCAATTACAGAAGCAAAGGGGTAGTAGGAAGTTGGTTCAGCTCATTTGGTGATGCAACTGGTGGATTTGCAGAAGAGCTCAAAGAGTTTTATTTTTCTTTGGGTGGTGAGTACACGTATGATGAGCAGTTTTCACTGAGGGCAGGATATTTTTATGAGAACCAAACCAAGGGTAACCGACAGTATTTCTCATTGGGTGCTGGATTTAAATATTCTTCATTGGCATTTAATCTTTCTTACCTCATTCCTTCTGGATCCGGTGTAAATAGAAATCCACTTTCAAATACCATCCGCTTTGGTTTGGTTTTTGATTTAGGAGCGCAAGAAAACTATTAAAGCTTTTAATAACTAATTGGTAACGGCCCTTCGGGCCGTTTTCTTTTTTCATACATTTATAAAAAAACGGCAATGTCTTTTAGAATCGGGTTTGGCATAGACTTTCATCAACTAGTAGAGGACAGGGATCTTTGGATAGGGGGAATACAAATTCCTCACCACAAAGGCGCAAAAGGTCACAGTGATGCTGATGTTTTGTTGCATGCCATTTGCGATGCTATGCTAGGCGCACTTGCACTTGGCGATATTGGACTTCATTTTCCTGATACAGATCCAACCTATAAGGGCATCGACAGTAAACTCTTGTTACAGCGTACGTATCAACTAATTACTGAAAAAGGGTATAGGGTAGTTAATATTGACAGTTCTCTTTGCTTGGAAGCACCCAAAATTAAGCCCTATGTAAAACAAATGGAACAGACCATAGCAAGTATAGTAGGGGTGCTGGCTGAAGATGTTTCTGTAAAAGCGACAACCACTGAGCGAATGGGTTTTGTAGGTAGAGAAGAAGGGCTTGTTGCTTATGCAAATGTATTGTTGCAGAAGTCTGAATAATGTATTTTTGCATTTAAATATCTCCTATTGAAAGTCAGGATTATCAACAATTCAAATAACCCCATTCCAGCCTATGCAACGGAAGGTTCTTCAGGAATGGATTTGAGGGCAAATTTGACAATGTCCTTGACACTATTACCACTTGAAAGGAAAATGGTTCCTACCGGAATTTTTCTAGAAATTCCACAGGGTTTCGAAGCACAGGTTAGACCAAGAAGTGGTCTTGCGCTTAAACAGGGACTAACATGCTTGAATTCACCAGGTACAATTGATGCAGACTACCGTGGGGAATTGAAAGTCATTCTTATCAATCTATCTTCTGAGCAACAGTTAATTGAACATGGGGATCGTATTGCGCAAATGGTTTTTCAAAAAGTGGAAATTGTAGATTTGGAACTGACCGAGCAACTCAATGAAACCTCACGCAATGCTGGTGGATTTGGACATACCGGGATTAAATAACGTATTCAAATGAGAATATTATCTATCGTTATCGTTCTGTTTTTTGCACTGGCTTCTTGTAGGTCAACTCGAAAAATAACAACAGTAATTGCAAAAAAGGACAGTGTTGTGCTTGTTGTTCATCCAGAAGAATCTGACTCTGCTAAATCTGTACGGGCTACCATTGCTAAAATCATTGATAAGAAAATTCAGTTCACTACATTTTCATCTAAAGTAAAAGTAAATTACCTCGACGATAAAAACCTAAGTCTAGACTTTAACGCTTTTATTCGAATGAAAAAAGACAGCGCTATTTGGGTCTCCATTATTGCTGCATTGAATATTGAAGCCTATCGTGTTATTATTACGCCTGATAGTATTACAATCATGGATAAATTGAGTAGAACGATTCAACACAAGCCACTCAACTATTTACAGACCATCTCGCAGGTGCCTTTTGATTACGCTACATTGGAAGACCTGATAATTGGAAATCCTGTTTATTTAGATAAGAAAGTGATATCCTATGCAGATCAAGGTGAACGAATTTCCTTGTCAACAATTGGCGCTTCGTTTAAGCACTTCATTACCGTAGGAAAAGCTGATTTACAAGTCCTGTTTAGTAAACTAGATGATGTAGACATGGGAAGAAGCAGGACAGCTAATTTGGCTTATGCTGCTTACCTGCCAGCTGGTAAATGGATGTTTTCGGGAGCAAGAAACATCAGCCTTTCGGAAAAGAATAAATTAGATATTGCCTTAGAATTTAAGCAAGTGGAGTTTGATAAACCTTTGTCTTTTCCGTTTAGTATTCCCAAAAATTATAGAATTATAAATTAACTTTTTCTAAGATTTTAAAAATCAATATTTGCTGATGAAAAAAATGGCAGTGATGCGATCGATAGTCTTGGTATTGACAGGTTTTTTGCTGTTCACATTTTCATTAGATGCTTCTGCCCAAACCAAAGAAGAACTTGAAAAAAGAAGAAGAGAAATTCAACAGGAAATAGCTTCATTACAAAAAGCGCAATCTGAAGTTTCTAAAAACAGGAAAGTCAGCCTCTCTGAATTAAAACTGTTGGAAAGAAAATTAAAGAGTCGTTATGCTGTTATTGATAATTTAAATGATGAAGTGAAGTTGATTGACAACACTATTTTTAGTAACAATCGAGAAATATACAGACTACAAAAGCAATTGGATACATTAAAGCAGCAGTATGCCAAGACCATTGAATATGCATATAAGAACAGAAGTAACTATGACATGTTGAATTTTATTTTCACGGCCACCAGTTTCAACGATGCTGTAAAAAGGGCAACCTACCTCAAGAGTTACAGAAAATATAGGCATGAACAGGTAGACAACATCAACAGAACACAAAAGGAAATGAGTGATCGAATTGCAATGCTTACTGAAAATAAGCAAGAGAAAAGTAAAGTGATTGAGGAACAACACGAACAAAAGGAAATATTAGAGTCCGAGAAAAAGGAAAAAAATCAGTTTGTATCACAACTTAAAGCCCGTGAGAAAGAAATTGAAAAGGAAATGGCCGTCAAGCGCAAGGTAGAGCGTAGTTTGCAAAACTCTATCGCTGCTATTATTAAACGGGAAATTGAAGCTGCAAGAAGGAAGGCAGAAGACGATGCAAGAAAAGCAAGTGCAGCCAATGCCACAACTCCATCTGCTAAAACTGCAACTACTTCGGTTTCAGCTGCAACACCTTCAAGAAAGTCCAACGTATTAGAAAATACACCTGAGGTAACAAAAGTGTCAGTTGGGTTTGAAAACAACAGGGGTAATCTTCCATGGCCTGTAGACAAGGCAACTATTACATCCAGCTTTGGTCGTCAAAAAATCGAGGGAACCAATCTGATTGAAGATAACGGTGGAGTTACCATTCAAACAGAAAATGGATCATCAGTAAAAGCTGTATTTGAGGGAGTAGTAACCACCATTTATGATGTTGCTGGCAGCCAAACGGTAACCATTAAGCATGGAAAATATTTTACTACCTATTTCAATATGTCTTCTGTAAGCGTTTCCAAAGGTGCCAAAGTGAGTATGGGTCAGGTGATAGGCAGGGCTGGTGAGAATTTTGATGGGGATGGTGAAATTGTATTTATGGTGAATGAAGAACTCAAATTTGTCAACCCAGAGTTGTGGTTGAAACGGAAATAATTTACTGCCTTTAGCTATTTAGCAAGGACTTCCGCATATAGTTTTTCATATTGCGGAACGATGTTAACGATATCGAATTTTATTGCTTGTTCTTTTGCTGCATTGCTAAACTGTTGAAGAAGTGCAGGATTAGAAAGTAAAGAAATGGCCTCTCTGCTCATGCTTTCCACATCCCCAATTTCACTCAAAAATCCATTGATTCCATGGGTTACAACTTCTGGTATGCCTCCGGTATTGGTAGCAATTACAGGAGTACCTGCTGCCATGGCCTCTAATGCCGATAAGCCAAAGCTTTCATATTCAGAGGGAAGAAGAAATAGGTCTGCTATCGCATATATATCCTCCATATCTTGTTGCTTTCCAACAAAACGGGTATTTTCAAAAATCCCCAAAGACCTGCAGAGCTCTTCAGCAGCTGGTCGTTCTGGGCCATCACCCACCAACAATAGTTTAGATGGAATTTCTTTTTGAATTTTATTGAATGTATGAATAACGTCTGCAATCCTTTTTACTTTTCTAAAATTAGAGGCATGTAATACTATCTTTTCTTCATTGGGTGCAATCACTTTCTTAAATGCATCAATTGGACGTTTTGCAAAGCGATGCGTGTCTACAAAATTGTGAATGACACTGATGTCTTTAGTGATGGAAAAATTGGAAAGCGTTTCCTGTCTTAGGTTATGAGACACTGCTGTTATGGCATCACTTTGATTGATAGAAAAAGTAACCACCGGAGCATAGGTTTTGTCTTTCCCTACCAGGGTGATATCCGTGCCATGTAAGGTGGTAATAAAGGGAATATGAACACCTTCCTCTGCCAAGATTTGTTTTGCCATATAGGCGGCAGATGCATGGGGTATGGCATAGTGAACATGAAGCAGGTCTACGTGGTTGTTTCTCACCACATCCACCATGGTACTTGCCAAAGCTGTTTCGTAGGGAGGGAAGTCAAACAAGGGATAGGTGGGTACCCTTACTTCGTGGAAGTAAAGGTTTGCACTAAAGCCGGTAAGTCGCACTGGTTGTTGATAGGTAATAAAATGTATACCATGCCCCTTGTCTGCCAAGGCTTTTCCCAATTCTGTTGCCAATACACCGCTTCCGCCGAAGGTGGGGTAGCATACAATCCCTATATTCATCAATGTTTATTTCAATAACGAAAGTACCAACAATAATGTTCAGATATTGTGATTTCTGTTCTATAAAGCGCAAAAAAAATACTAGTTTAGTAAAGAACAACAGTATAATTATGAAAAGATTATTTGCAGTGGTAGTGGCCTCTATTTTTTGCACAAGTGGGTTGATGGCTCAAATGAATGGCGACTCTTTGTTTATAAAGAAGATTTCAGATGATATTTTCATGAACGGTACCGCCTACTCAAATTTACGCTACCTCTGTAAGAAAGTAGGTCCCCGTCTTTCGGGCTCTGCTGGTGCTGCATTGGCTGTGGAACAAACTGCAAGGATGCTAAGAGAGGCTGGTGCAGATACAGTCTATCTTCAGCCATGTATGGTGCCCAGGTGGGTAAGAGGTGCTAAAGAAATAGGCAAGGCAACAATGAGGGATGGCAAGGTTATGCCTTTGAATATTGTTGCTCTTGGCAATGCTGTTGGAACATCAGCATCAGGTATAACAGCTGAAGTGTTAGAAGTAAGAAGTTTTCCTGAACTAGAAGCATTGGGCAGAGATAAAGTAAAAGGGAAGGTGGTTTTTTATAATTTCCGAATGGATCCTAGACATATCAATACGTTCAGGGCCTATGGTGAGGCAGGAATTTACAGGTCTCAAGGTCCCTCTAAAGCAGCTGCATTGGGTGCTGTGGGTGTAATTGTAAGAACGCTTTCTCCTGTATTGGATGATAACCCACATACGGGTGCAACAAAATATGATGAAGCCCAACCCAAAATTCCTGCAGTGGCCATCAGTACCAATGGGGCTGAGGCATTGAGCAAAGCGATATTGGGTAATAAAATAAAGCAAGTATATATCAAGACCAATTGTGAAATGTTGGATGATGTGCTTTCTTATAATGTAGTAGGAGAGTTAAGAGGAAGTCAGTTTCCTGATGAGGTAATTACTGTTGGTGGTCACCTAGATAGCTGGGACCTTGCAGAAGGCGCACATGATGATGGTACTGGCTGCATGCAAAGTATCGAAGTTATTCGTGCCTTAAAAGCTGTTGGTGGAAGACCCAAACGCACCATTCGTGCAGTTATGTTTATGAACGAAGAAAATGGATTAAGAGGTGGAACAAAATATGCAGAGATAGCAAAAGAGGAAAATAAAAAATTCATCATGGCACTTGAGAGTGATGCTGGTGGTTTCACTCCCCGTGGTTTTGGATATACTGCCAATGCAACACAAAAAGAATTGTTGTTAAAATGGAAGCCTTTGTTTCATCCTTATGGCGCGCTTGAATTTAATGAAGGAGGTGGAGGCGCGGATATTGGACCATTGCGTGGATTGGGAACGGTATTGATTGGCTTGAACCCAGACTCTCAGCGGTACATGGATTTACACCATGCAAAAACAGATGTATTTGAAGCTGTAAGTGAAAGAGAATTGAATTTGGGTACAGTTGTGATGGCGGCTATGGTCTACCTTGTATCCCAATATGGACTCTAGTTTTTTGGTAAAATACTTACCTGCCTAAAAGAAAAATTGTAGGTTGTTTAGGAAGTTCAAGTGTTTCTTTTTTCCAGGCTTCAACGGTTTTGGTAATAATCCATTCTTGGGGTGAGGTAATATCATGACCAATACAAAGTTTCGTGTCTTTTTGTAAGCAAGAAATTAAAGATTGAAAAACTGGATTATTGCGATAAGGAGTTTCAATGAAGATGATTGTGCAGTTTTCTGCAATGGATTTTTTCTCTAATTCTTTTATTTTTTTCTCACGTTCTAGCGTG
>JBFYPP010000096.1:0-7327 GCA_041303255.1 Chitinophagia bacterium
AAACCAATGAGGTTTATGAAGCAGGAATTGTGTTGGGTGGGATAACCAGTTATGATAGAAAAAGTGGAGAAGGATACTTCAATATCTCATCAGACAGGTTCATACAAACTGCCTTACTTTATAAAAAGGGGCATATCAAAAAAATTATTGTTTCAGGGGGTCAAAACGGATTACTCAAAGAAGATGATTTTTCAGAATCAGCCTTTATCAAAAAAAATTTGATTGATTTGGGCATTCCCAATCAAGACATATTCATTGAAGAAACATCCAGAAATACAATAGAAAATGCCCAATTCTGTAAAGTAATTTTGAAGCAACTTGGATTAGAAAAAAAACCAATTGTTCTAATCACATCTGCTTTTCACATGCAGCGCGCAAATGCAATATTCAAGAAACAAGGTATAGCAACCAGGACCTACCCCTGCGCATTGAGCATACTTCCAGGTTCTGGTAAATTCAAACCACATTACCTCATCCCCTCAACAAAAGCAATGGATTGGTGGGGTACTTTCCTTAAAGAAATGGTGGGCCGTGTTTACCTATCTTTCAGCAACTAAAGTTTACCCTTGATGAATTGAGCCAATCCATCAATTGGAATTCTCTCCTGCTTCATGGTATCTCTATATCGAATGGTTACCGTTTGATCCTCTTTAGTTTGATGATCGATGGTTATACAAAAAGGTGTTCCAAGTGCATCCATTCTGCGGTACCTTTTTCCAATGGTATCCTTCTCTTCATAGAAGCAATAGAATTCATTTCTGCAGGTGGCCATAATTTCTTTGGCAATTTCAGGTAATCCTTCTTTTTTCAACAGTGGCAAAATGGCCAACTTTATTGGAGCAAGTTTTGCAGGAATTTTTAGCACTACCCTGCTGTCTTCCGAACCATCTTCTTTGTTCCATTTTTCTTCTTGGTAAGCATGACAAAGTGTAAGTAAGAACATTCTATCCAATCCAATTGAAGTTTCAATTACGAAGGGTACATAGTTCTGGTTGATTTCCGGATCAAAATACTGTAGTTTTTTACCACTGTGTTGTTGATGACTTTTAAGATCGAAATCTGTTCTACTGTGAATGCCCTCTACTTCCTTCCAACCGATTGGAAATGCAAATTCAATATCAACAGCAGCATCAGCATAATGCGCCAACTTTACATGGTCGTGGTAACGGTAGTTTTCAGCTGGAAAGCCAAGTGAAGTATGCCATTTCATACGCTCTTCTTTCCAGTAGGCATACCATTCTTTTTGGGTGCCAGGGCGGATGAAAAACTGCATTTCCATTTGCTCAAATTCGCGCATGCGAAAAATAAACTGACGGGCTACAATTTCGTTTCTAAATGCTTTCCCCACTTGAGCGATACCAAATGGGATTTTCATTCTTGCAGTTTTCTGCACGTTGAGAAAATTGACAAATATACCCTGAGCGGTTTCCGGCCTTAAATAAATCTCAGTGGCATCCTCAGCAACTGATCCCACCTGTGTAGAGAACATCAAATTAAATTGACGCACTTCAGTCCAGTTACACGTATTACTTACACTACATTTTATTTTATGGTCATCTATCATTTGCTTCAACCCCACAAAATCATTATCAGCCAAAAGGCTTTCCATTTTTTGTACAAGTTGGTCAGCTTCAGTTTCTTTACCTTCTTTTACCAATGCATCAGCTGCCGCTTCAATGAGATGGTCAACACGATAGCGCTTTTTTGAATCTTTGTTATCGATCATTGGATCGCTAAAATTATCCACATGCCCCGAAGCCTTCCAGGTTGTCGGGTGCATAAATATAGCAGCGTCAATTCCCACAATATTGTCGTGCATGCGGGTCATGGCATTCCACCAAGCCTCTCTGATGTTCTTTTTCAACTCACTGCCCCATGGTCCGTAATCGTAAACAGCACTTAAGCCGTCGTAGATTTCGCTGGACTGAAAAACAAAGCCATACTCTTTGGCATGGGATATAATTGCCTGAAATTTATTTGAATCATTCGCTACCATAGTGCGCAAAGATAATAAAACAGCGTTATGCGTTGGTGCAGATATACAAATGGTTGAAAAATCGCTACTTCAGTTTTTCATTTTGCTGATGCCTTTCAGCATCTCGCTTGGTTTTTTTATCGATATTTTGCTGTAATGCCGTGGTTAGATCCACTCCAGTCTGGTTGGCCAAGCAAATAAGTACCCAAAGCACGTCTGCCATTTCATCCGCCAAGGTATCGGCCGACTCATTTTTTTTAAAGGATTGATCACCATACTTCCTAGCCATGATTCTAGCCAATTCACCAACCTCTTCGGTGAGAATGGCCATGTTGGTCAGTTCGCTGAAATACCGAACCCCAATAGTTTTTATCCAGTTGTCCACCTGCAATTGTGCCTCTTGAATTGTCATTATTCTTTATTTTTTGTGTCAATTATAAGGGTAACCGGACCATCATTTACGAGTTCTATTTTCATGTCAGCTCCAAAAATTCCAGTTTTTATCGGCTTCCCCAAATCTAGCTCCAACTGTTTTTTAAGTTGCTCATAGAGCGGTATTGCAAGGTCAGGCTTAGCAGCTTTGATGTAAGAGGGTCTATTTCCTTTTTTTGTGGAAGCGTGCAAGGTGAACTGGCTTACCAATAAAAGCTCACCAGAAATATCCTTTAGGGAAAGATTCATCACACCCTGATTATCGGCAAAAACCCTCAATTGCACCAGCTTTGCAGACAACCATTGCACATCTTCAAAATGATCGGCATCTTCAATGCCCACCAAGACCAACAAACCAACTTCAATTTTTCCAACCAAAGCATCGTCTACGGTTACTGAAGCCCTTGTTACTCTTTGAACTACTGCACGCATCTTGGATAAATTAGTGGGTGTAAAAATAGGAAATGGCGTGTGAGTTACACAAAGACATTGCATAACCCTTAATTTTGGCAAAAGAAAAAGAATTGGCAGGCATCAGACAACTTGCAAATCAGACCATTTGGTATGGCCTCAGCAATATTGTGGGCAGGTTTATCAATTACCTACTTACCCCAATACTTACTTATATATATGCTTCTGCCGATTATGGGGATATTTCCATCTTATTTGCGACAGCAGCTTTCCTGAATATTGTTTTTACGTATGGGATGGAAACCTCTTATTTCCGGTTCACACAGACGGAGGAACAACAAAAAGTATTCAATACTACATTTAGCATGTTGCTGATCACAACAACTACCTTATTGCTCTTATTGCTGTTTCCCATCCAATACATTGCAGACATGATGCAACTCAGTACCCATCCGGAGTGGCTGGTCTATGTAGTGCTGATTGTTGCCTTGGATACATTTGCTGTTATTCCCTTTTCTAAACTAAGGCAAGATGGAAAACCCAGGAAATTTGCTGCGGTTAAGCTCTTGAACATTTTTATCAATATGTTCTTTGTAATCTTCTTTCTCTATTTCTGCAAAGAAGATTATGAATCTGGGAAGCAAACTTTTTTCGCATCGCTTTACAACCCCAATATCGGAATTGGGTATGTATTTATTGCCAACCTCATCGCCTCCGCGGCAACACTGTTGATGCTGCTCAAAGAATTCTCCCATTTTGAGATAAGCCTAAATAAAAAATTAATTAAAGAGATTTTTATTTACTCCACGCCGCTCATTGTTGTTGGTTTTGGCGGAATTATAAATGAGGCCATCGACAGATTCATGATTGTCTATCATTTTAACGGGACCGCTGAAGAAGCAAGATCTGCAAATGGTATTTATAGTGCCAACTATAAATTGGCAGTTTTGATTGTGTTGTTTATTCAAACGTTTCGGATGGGAGCAGAACCCTTCTTCTTTAAGCAATCTACCAAAGACAATGCCAGGGCTACTTATGCTAGAATTATGCATTTTTTTATCATTGTTTGCAGTTGTTGTTTTCTAGGTGTTGTTTTGTTTCTCGATATCTGGAAACATTTCATGGGCATCAACAAACATCCAGAATATTTGCAAGGGTTGTTCATTGTGCCTATTCTCATGCTGGCCAAAATATTCTTAGGCATCTATTATAATTTATCTGTCTGGTACAAACTCACCAACAAAACATCCACTGGCGCTATAATTACGATGATTGGTGCTGCACTCACGGTATTGGTCAACTATTTGCTGATTCCCCATTTGGGTTATCTGGCTTGCGCCATTGCAACGGTAGTTTGCTATGGAAGCATGATGGTGATTAGTTATTTACAAGGGCAAAAACACTACCCTATTCCTTATGACATTAAAAATGGATTCTTTTATATATCCTTAGCGCTTCTATTTTTTGTAATTCACTATGGCGTGCGTACGTTAAATGTTGAATTAATTTGGCTTCACTTATTGGGTACAGCCCTAACCCTAAGCTATGTGTTGATTGTACTCAAAAAGGAGAAAAAAGAACTAATTAAAGTTCCCATCTTAAATAGGATGTACAAATCCAGTCTTAAGCCTTAACAAAAGGATTGTGTATTTTTTCATGCCCGATTGTTGTGGGCATCCCATGACCAGAATAAACGATGGTGTCATCCGGCAACGTATATAGTTTTTCTAGTATACTTGTAACCAAGATATCCGGATTTGCCCCTGGCAAATCCGTTCTTCCTACACTTTCCCTAAAAAGCACATCACCAGCAATAACAAACCCTGAGATGGGAAAATAAAAACTGATGCTGGCAGGTGAATGACCTGGTGTGTCAAGGATCTGGACAGTTTCATTGCCAAAAACAAAGGTGGGTTGGTCCTTCACCAGATGAAGGGGTCCTACATAGTTATCAAAAGGCATATTCCACATTAGTCCACTTTCTGGAGCCCTTTCCAATACTTTTTTCTCCCCTTCATGAATGTAGAGCTCAAGTCCGAAGGTTTCGTTGACAAACTTATTCCCAAAAACATGGTCCAAATGACAATGGGTATTCCACAATTGTATCGGTTTTAGTCCGGATTCTGTTATAAATCCAACCAATGCATCCCTTTCATTGTCGAAATAACATCCAGGATCAAAAATCAGGCAATTTTTTTGCTCGTCATAGACCAAGTAAGTGTTCTCCTGTAAAGGATTAAACTGAAAAATTTTAACGTTTGCCATTGGCTCGATTTCTTGGTTAAATGCTTTAATTTTAGACTTCGCAAAGGTATCCAATCATATTGAATCAACAGCGCATGCGAAAATCACTCTACGCAATCATTGCCTTTGTTTTTATTGCCCTGCAAGCAACAGCGCAGGTGAGTACTGTTGAATTTGGTAAAAATAGGGTTCAGTACAAAAAAATCAGTTGGAAATATTACCAAACCAGAAACTTCAATACGTATTATCATGGTGGAGGTTTGTCGCTTGGTAAGTTCGTGGCACAAGTTGCTGAAGAAGAATTAAGTGCAGTGGAAGAATTTGTTGAATACGGATTGCAGCGCAGGGCCAACATTGTTATCTATAACAGTTTTACAGATTACAGACAATCAAATATAGGACTGGGTATAGATTGGCAAAATACTGGAGGGGTAACCAAGCTGGTAAACAATAAAATGATCGTTTTTTACAATGGCAACCTCAATGAACTTAGAATAAGAATTAGACAAGGCATTGCTCAGGTATTGGTTGAAAACATGCTTTTTGGTGATGACCTTGGAGAATTTGCCAGTAACCAAGCGCTGCTTGATTTACCAAAATGGCTAACCGATGGATATGTGGCTTATGTTGGTGAAAGTTGGAGCCCTACGTTAGACGACCAGCTCAAATCTGCCTTGCTTTCTGGCAAATACAAAACCTTTTATCAATTTGCTTTTGCACAGCCACAATTGGCAGGTCATTCATTTTGGAGATTCATAGGTGAAAAGTACAAAAAAGACAACATCACTTATTTCCTGTATTTGTCGCGCATCTACAAAAGCCTGAACGCAGCAAGTTTAAAGATTACCAAACAAAAATTCAAAGACTTGCTGAAAGAATTCATGCAAGTAGAATCTGATAAATATTTGGATGATACCAGAGGAAGAAGAAACCTTCCAAAAGGAAATATAGTGGCTATTGAAGAAAAAAGCACAAGAGAAGATTTCTATAGTTTTCAAGCCAACCCCATTGCAAGAAACAATACCTATGCAATGGTCCAGTATAAAAAGGGGATTTATAGGGTTGTTTTTGAAGACCTTTCCGAGAAAAGAAAAATCCTTTTAAAAGCAGGTGTTTTGAATTACCAAGACGAGCTGAACCCCAATTACCCTATACTGGCATGGGACCCCAAAGGATCCAGGATTTTGGTGATCTACACCGATGAAGGCAAAATCAAAATGTTCATTTATGATATTGTATCCAGGATCAAAACCAACAAACAAACCCTAGATGAATTTCAGCAGATTCAGGATGCTAAATTTATGTTGGACAACAATACGCTGGTGTTGAGTGCTGCAAAAAATGGACAAACCGATATTTTTGTCTATAAGATCAATGAGAGAAAAACAGAACAAATCACCAATGATGTGTACGATGATCTTGACCCTTCCTTTGCGGCTTTTCCAAACAAGAATGGTATTTTATTTTCGTCCAATAGACCTTCTGCAAATGCTTTAAAAGCGGATACAGCAATTGCTTCAAGAAACAACTTCAATGTTTTTATGGTTGACAACTGGACGAAAAGTGAGTTCAGACAAATTACCATGCTCACTAATCAAGCAATGGGACAAGCCAGGTATCCTTTGCAGTACAATGTAAATCACTTCACCTTTGTAAGTGATGCAACAGGAATTGGTAACCGATATGCTGGTTTTTTCACAACGAAAAGAGCCGGACTTGATACCATCTACCGAATAGGAGATGATGTACTCAGAAATCCTGATAGAAAAGAATTGGATTCTACATTAAAGGCTTGGGAAAAAACTGCTCCAGATTCAATAGGCTATATTTCCATTACCAATGACAGCACTTATGTTTTCCCTATAACCAATTACCAAAGTAGTTTACAAGAAACGCGGGGTGCAGGCGACAACAACCAAGTAAGTGAAGTAAGACAAGAAGGAGATTTGAAATTCTTATATAAGCTAAAAATCAATGAAGCCGTACTCCTGAAAAGAAACATCAATGTTAAACCAACTTCATACATCAAAGAATTGATGGAGGAAGAACGTAAGAAAAAAACAAAAGCTACAGTATACCAACAAGAATTTCTACCAACAACACAGGGAGAAAAAAAATCAGTATTGTTTCAAACAGAATTCGATCACGAGAACAAAGAATCGACACCAATACTTAAAACTGAGGACCTCATTAGCGAGAAGGAAGATGTAATTAAAAAAGCAAAGCTGTACGATTACAAACTTAAGTTCGGATCAGACTATATTG
>JBFYPP010000097.1:0-7305 GCA_041303255.1 Chitinophagia bacterium
AATTATGGCTTTGAATTTGCACTAAGAAAAGAGTTCTTAAAAGACAAGAAAGGAGCGCTTACGCTTAGTATGAGTGATGTGTTTAAAACAAAGGTACTGGGCTCTTATTCTGAATCACAATTTTTTACGCAGACAAATTCAAGGAGAAGAGATTGGCAAGTACTCAGGTTGAATTTCAACTACCGTTTTGGAAAACTAGACGTTTCTTTGTTTAAAAGGAAAAATACAAGAAGTGGTAGTGATGGTATGCAGGAAGGAATGCAAATGCAACAATAATTCTAAGCCGCTTCTTATGAAGCGGCTTTTTTTAACCTCTTTTTCCAATCAACATGGGTACAAAAGAGAATTCGTCGAATTTTTCCTCAAGAATAGTACCATCTAACTGTTTTGTTAAACGATGCATGCGCTGATTATCTCCTTCATCCAATGGGAGAACCATGCATCCCCCTATTTTCAATTGTTCTAAAAGTTTTTCTGGAACATAAGGTGCAGCAGCGGTTATAAGAATTTTATCAAATGGTGCAAATGTAGGTAGACCTTCAAATCCATCTCCGTAGAACAACCTTAAGCTTCGATACTGTTTAAGAAATTCAAACTTCTTATTTGCATCAAAGAGTTTTTTTTGCCTTTCGATTGAATATACTTTTGCCTTCAATTCAGCCAATACAGATGCTTGATAAGCACTTCCAGTGCCAACTTCGAGAATTTTCTCAAAGGGTTTAATTTGAAGTAATTGCGTTTGGTAGGCAACGGTATAAGGCTGAGAGATGGTTTGGTCTTCCCCAATTGGAAAAGCACGATCTTCATAAGCTTGTTTTTCAAATGCTGAATCAAGAAAAAAATGGCGAGGTACATTCATAATTGCCATCAGCACAGTTTCATCAGAAATTCCTTTTTCACGAATCTGATCAACTAACTTTTTTCTAAGCCCCTTGTGTAAATAACTGTCTTCGGTTGTCCTCATTACTATTTATTCAAATTCAGATTTTCTGAATATGTGTTTACTTTAATCCAAGCTCAGCAATGATATGGTCAATTTTATTACCAAGATCACCGTAGGCACTATCAAATGAATCTACACTATCTAATTTGCCCTGAACACTAAAATAAAATTTAATCTTGGGTTCAGTCCCAGATGGACGAGCACTCACCTTACTTCCATCTTCTAAAATGAACTGTAAAACATTACTTTGGGGAAGTTCAATACTACAAACTTGTCCATTTGTTAAATCCTTTGCTTCTTGTTTATCATAATCATATAAACCAACCACTTTAACACCAGCCAAAGTTTGAGGTGGATCATTCCTGTACTTATCCATCATCGCAGCTATTTGTTCCTGACCATCCCTACCCTTTTTGGTTATTGAAATCAGATGTTCTCTAAACAGTCCATATTTTACATACAACTCCAAAAGCTTTGTAAATAAACTCTTGCCTGCATCTTTTTCATAAGCAGCCATTTCACAAAGCAAAGCAACTGCACTAACTGCATCTTTATCACGCAATTGATCACCAATCATTAATCCATAAGATTCTTCGCCGCCAATAATATAGTTTTCATTTGCTTCTTTCTCTTTAATTAATTCAGCAATCCATTTGAAGCCAGTCAATACATTATAACATTTGATATTGTTCTTGGATGCAATTAAGTCAATCATATCAGTGGTTACAATGGTCTTAACCACCATATCATTTTCTTTTGCCAGTCCTTTTGTTTTTCTGGCTTCAATCAGGTAATTGAAAGCAAGGACTGCTGTTTGGTTGCCATTGAGCAATACCCAGTTTCCATGATTGTCTTTTACCCCTATTCCAACACGGTCGGCATCGGGATCTGTACCCAATAAAATATCTGCATCTAAAACAGTTGCTTTTTTTAGACCCAAACTCATGGCTTCACTTTCTTCAGGATTCGGATATACCACAGTTGGAAAATTACCATCTGGATTCATTTGTTCTTCTACTACATGAACATTTGTGAAACCAAATTCTTTCAAGACTTGCGGCACCATTATAAAGCCAGTACCATGTATGGGTGTATATACAATTTTAAGGTCCTTTTGTCTTTGAATAACATCAGGATAAACACTAAGTCCCTTTACCATATCAATGTATGCCTTGTCCATTTCTTCACCCAGAAGGTGAATATTAGACTCCCCACCATTCC
The DNA here is from genome assembly GCA_041303255.1 of Chitinophagia bacterium. Taxonomy (GTDB): domain Bacteria; phylum Bacteroidota; class Bacteroidia; order Chitinophagales; family Chitinophagaceae; genus Pollutibacter. The sequence goes on from JBFYPP010000097.1 coordinate 2,165, forward strand.
ATTTTACATCTTCAACTTTTTCGATTTTTTCAACTTCAGCAATTACGTTCTTATCGTGCGGCGGCACCAATTGTCCCCCATCATTGAAATAGGCTTTATACCCATTGTATTCTCTGGGGTTATGGGAGGCGGTACAAACAACTCCACCATGACAATTTAATTTCCTAATGGCAAAAGAAAGTTCGGGTGTTGGTCTAAGGGATTCAAAAAGATAAACATGTATACCGTTTGCCGCCATTACATTAGCAGTAATTTCAGCAAACAATCGGCTGTTGTTCCTGCTGTCATGTGCAATTGCAACACGTACTTGCTCAGTACCAAAACAGTTGATTAAGTAGTTGGCAAATCCTTGGGTAGCCATCCCAATGGTGTATTTATTAATGCGGTTGGTCCCGATTCCCATAATTCCTCTTAAGCCCCCAGTTCCAAATTCAAGATTTTTATAAAAAGCATCTGCCAGTTCATTGGTGTTGTTTACAGTCATATCACGAATAGCTGATTTTGTTGCTTCGTCAAAATTACCTTCCAGCCATTTATCTATACGAGATTGAATTTGGTGTTCCATTTCCTTGTTATTTTTGCAAACTTAATGAAGGAAGCTCTAAAAAGCCATTAACTTGAAGGTCAATTCCCACAGTTTGAATGAATTAGCGAAAAAATTGCTTTTTTGGTTGTTATTGGTACAATTCCTGCCATTGGCAAGCTTTGCTCAAGATACCATAACAAAAGCATCTTCTACCAAAAAATGGGTATTGGGTGGCGTTCAAGTTGGATTGTGGGGTGGCACTTTTTATTCCTTAAACCGCACTTGGTATGCCAATTATCCAAAATCAAAATTTAAACTGTACAATGATTGGAAGGAATGGCAACAAATGGATAAGGCAGGACATTTTTGGTCTACTTATCAAATAAGTAGACATACAAGCAATATCTGGCAATGGTCTGGCTTAGAGAAAAAGAAAGCCATTTGGGTAGGTGCCGTTAGTGGTATGGCCTATTTAAGTATTATTGAGATTTTAGATGGATATTCAGATAAATGGGGCTTTAGTGTTCCAGATGTGCTGGCAAATACCGCGGGCGCGGGATTGTTTTTGGGACAAGAATTGCTTTGGAATGAACAGCGCATAACCTTGAAACTCTCATATTCACCCTATCAATATGGAGACCTCAAGTACCGGGCAGACCAATTGTTTGGCTCCGGTGATGTTGAACGTCTTTTAAAAGATTACAATGGACAAATTATTTGGGCAAGTGTAAATATTCGCTCCTTCTTGCCTGATTCAAAAATTCCAAAATGGTTAAATCTGGCGCTGGGATACAATGCAAGAACCATGCTCGGTGGTTATGAAAACAGTTGGGAAGAACCAGTAGGAAACAGCATCAATAGAAGTGATATTGCCCGATATAAACGATTTTTATTGTCTTTAGACATAGACCTTACCAGGATAGAAACAAAAAACAAAACACTGAAAACCATTTTTTCGATTGTCAATGTCTTGAAGGTACCTGCTCCTGCGATAGAATTTAACTCCTTGGGGAAATTTAGAATTCACCCTGTGGCTTATTAATGTAAATAAGCGCCACCCAATAGACCATTTTCTACCTCAACGATAATATGATCATGAAAAGTAGTTGATAAGGACACCCCTACATAATCAACATGGATGGGGTGGGTTTTATAGCTTCGCTCAACCAAAGTGAGCGTTTCAATTTTCTTTGGAGATGCTGTTAGTAGTGGCAATAGAGAATAAATAAGTGTTTTACCACTATTGACTACATCATCCACTACGATCACCACCTTATCTTGAAAATCAATTTCAGTTTTTAGTGAACAATGCAATGGCTGTTTTTTGTCGATATCAATTAAAATCAATGACACCTTAAATGGCGTAATTTCTTCCAATACCGATTTTAGAATTTGCGCAATTGCAAAACCATTGCCTTTAATCCCTGCTAAAATCAATTCAGTCTCTTTGTTGTTTCTTTCTAAAACCTCAAACGACATTCTCCTGAGTTTCATCAGTGCTTTTTCAGCAGAAAGTATATATTTTCTTTCCATGTAATCAGAATTAAGTGAGATACAACATGTAATTTAGCATAAGAACCCTGTGAAATGAATTTTATACCACAAATTCTTTTTCTCCTTAGTTTTTTTGCTGCTGTGTATCTCTTTGCAAAAAAGATAGGGAGTATTAAAAGAAACATCTTTTTGGGAGTCCCGGAAAATTTAAATGACCATCCTGAAAAAAGATGGAAAAATGTTTTTTTATTGGCATTCGGACAAAAAAAAATGTTCAAAAACCTAACAGTTGCAGTTCTCCATCTTGTCATTTATTTGGGTTTTGTAATCATCAATATTGAGGTTCTTGAAATCATGATTGATGGTATTGTAGGTACGCATCGAGTTTTTCATGGTTTTATGCCTTCACTCTACCCTATTTTGATCAATACATTTGAGTTACTTGCTTTAGGGGTGATTATTGTTTGTGTCATTTTTCTATACAGAAGGAATATCATTCATTTATGGCGTTTTAAACATGCAGATTTAAAAGGATGGCCATCAAAAGATGCCAATTTTATTCTTGTTATTGAAATAGTACTCATGTGCCTTTTTTTAACCATGAACGCTACAGATACCCTATTACAGTCCAGGGGATATGGTTATTATGGAGAGCAGCTTACAGGAAATTTTATTGTTTCTTCCTTTTTGCATCCCGTTTTTTATGGATTTGAAAGTACTGGTTTAGTATTTATTGAACGAACGAGCTGGTGGCTTCATATACTTGGAATATTTGCATTTCTAAATTACCTGCCATGGTCTAAGCACCTTCATATTATACTTGCATTTCCAAATGCTTATTTTGCTCGACTAACCCCACAAGGTAAGTTTAACAATATGCCAGCAGTACAACAGGAAGTAAAATATGCTTTCCACCCAGAACTAGCACCAACTGAAGTAGGCAGTATTGTAAAATTTGGCGCCTCAGATGTTAACGAACTGAGTTGGAAAAATGTGTTGGATGCATACAGTTGTACAGAGTGTGGCAGGTGCTCAAATGCTTGTCCCGCTTCCCAAACAGGAAAACTGCTTTCACCCAGAAGCATCATGATGAAAACAAGAGACCGGGCCGAGGAGTTGGGAAAAAGATTGGATAAAGGAATGGACATACAAGATGGTAAAAGTCTCTTGTATGATTACATCACCGAGGAAGAATTAAGGGCATGTACTACTTGCAATGCCTGTGTTGAAGAATGTCCGGTTAGCATAAGTCCCGTTGATATTATCATTCAACTTAGAAGGTATTTGGTAATGGAAAAAAGTACGGCCCCACAAGAATGGACGATGATGTTTGGCAATATTGAGAACAATTTTGCACCATGGAAATTTTCTCCTGATGATCGATCAAAATGGATAGATACTTCCAATTCATAACCATTGAAAAAAAGCAACCTAATGCACGTACCCATTTTATCAGAAGAGATTGCCGCTGGAAGAAATCCTGAAATCCTTTTTTGGGTTGGTTGTGCAGGCAGTTTTGACCAAAGAGCACAATCTATCACTAAAGCATTTGTGACCATCCTCAATAAAGTAGGGATTGATTATGCAATTTTAGGATCTGAAGAAATGTGCACAGGAGATCCTGCAAGAAGATCTGGGAACGAGTTTATGTTTCAAATGATGGCTTACCAAAACATCCAGCTGCTCAACCAATATCAAGTAAAAAAAATTGTTACTGCTTGTCCGCATTGTTTCAATACCCTAAAAAACGAATACCCGGAACTCGGGGGTAACTTTGAGGTGATTCACCACGCAACACTCATTCAAGATTTAATTAACGAAGGTAAAATCGTTCTAAAAGAAGGCGGCAGTTTTAAAGGTAAAAAAATCACTTACCATGATTCCTGTTATTTGGGTAGAAGTAACCATATTTATGAGGCTCCAAGAAATGTAATCATGGCACTCGATGCGGAATTGGTAGAGATGAAAAGATGCAAAAGCAATGGACTTTGTTGTGGAGCAGGTGGTGCCCAAATGTTTAAGGAGGAAGAAAAAGGAAATACCCGAATCAATTGGGAAAGAACCAACGAGGCAATAAATACCAAGGCTACCATCATTGCTGCTGCATGTCCCTTTTGCAATACGATGATGACAGATGGAGTTAAGGTAAAAGAAAAAGAATCCGAAATACAAGTACTAGATATCGCAGAATTGATTGCACAATCCATTTAATATGAATTTGAACTATATAGAATTACTCCCAGAGGACTTTTCTGATGAATCGAGGGTTTGGATATACCAATCCAACAGAATGTTTACACTATCAGAAGCTTTGCAATTGGAGGACATTATTGACGACTTTATAAAGAACTGGAATTCACACGGCACCCCAGTTAAGGGATTTTGCAACCTCCTTTTTGGTCAATTTATTGTGTTAATGGCAGATGAACAAAATGCTACCGTAAGCGGCTGTAGTACAGATAGTTCAGTTAGGCTAATTAAAGTAATAGAAGAGGCATTTAAAATTTCTATGTTTGATCGTACTCAACTTGCTTTCGTCATAAAAGATAAAATCCAACTGCTTCCCCTCACTCAAGTTTCCTACGCGCTTGAGCATAAATTTATAGGAGCTGAAACCTTGTTTTTCGACCATTCAGTTTCAAATAAAAAGGAATTGACAGAACGGTGGATAGTCCCACTATCCAATAGCTGGTTAGGTAAACGTTACTTAGTCAATTTTTAACAGGTGACAATTTGTCACTTCCTTACATATTTATTAGTTTTGCAAGATGTTAGAGCTCATAACAAAATCAATCGACGAAGGTCGTCAAGGTGAGGCATTTCAGGGAGAACTTTTACCCAACAACATTTATTCCAAGCACTTTTATATAGAAAGCTACGGTTGTCAAATGAATTTTAGCGACAGCGAGATCATCGCATCTATATTGCAAGGTGAGGGATTTGGTGCTACGAGAAATGTTGAAGAGGCAAATTTGATTTTTTTAAATACCTGTTCGATCAGAGAAAAAGCGGAGCAAACAGTTCGTAAAAGACTCACAGAGTTTAAGAAAATTAAAAAGCAGAATCCAGGCCTATTAATAGGCGTATTGGGTTGTATGGCGGAGCGTTTAAAGAGTAAGTT